>NZ_JBHRWI010000026.1:0-76894 GCF_042647905.1 Amycolatopsis halotolerans | reverse complement strand
CTCCACTAGAATAAAAGAAGAAACCATCCGTGGCTTACACGGAAATCATGACAGGGTCACTCCCACCAGGTCACGCGCGGGCGGAATCGCCTGGATCGCGGTCAGCAGGCCGAACAGGTTGGTGCCGTAATTGGACGGAGACAGCCCGATCAGCTTGCCGATCTTGCTGGCGCCGCCGAGGTACTTGATCCAGTAACGCGGGTTCATCCCGCCCTGCGAATGCCCGACGACGTCGAGCTTCGAAGCCCCCGTCGCCTTCAGAATCTTGTCCCCGAAGGTCGCCAACTGGCCCGCGGTCCCCGCCACCGGCCCGACCGTCTGCAGGAACGCCCCCGGCGACCCGCCGAAGTTCCCCGCGAACACGCAGTACCCCGCGTTGGCGAGCTTCTGGGACAGATTCGCCCAGTTCTCGTACGCGTTGGCCGTGGTGCCATTGGACAGCAACACCGGGTTCGGATGCTCGGCGGAGGGTTTGCAGTTCCAGTCGTTGGCCCCCGGCGGCGCGATCGTCGGCTGCCCGACCGAGTAGATCGCCGCGGCGATGATGTTCGGCTGCACCGGCCCGGTCGGTTCTTTCCCGGTTGCCCCCGATGCCACCGCGGTGCCGCCGCCGAGCGCGACCACCGTCGCCGCCAGGAGGACCATGCCTCGTCCGAACGCGCGTACGCCCATACCGTTTCACCTCTCTGTGAACCCGACGCATTGGTTAACGCGGAACACGAGAAAGGGAAACGCGGTTACTAGTTTTTATCGCAAGCCGGCGAGCGTTCGATCCACCGCATCGATCAAGGACGCCCGGTTTCCCGGGTAGACGCTGATCCGCGCGGCGCCATCCCTTGTGCTCTGGAAGCTCAGCACCCGCCCCCGCCCGCTGAGGTCGATGACCGACAACGGCGAGCTGTACCGGCGCCCGCCCGTCTCGTCCCGGACCGCGGCATGCAACTGATGCACCGCGTCGCGCGGCGCCCGCATCAGATACCGCAACTCGTCCGCGTCGCCCCCCTCCTCGGCCAGCGGATCGGCACTGCCGCCCCCGTCGTAATACTCCCGGCTGACCTGCATCGCCCGAACCGCCGCCGGAGGACAGTCCGGCATCGCCATGACCAAACAAGCCGCCAACTCGCGGGGTGACACCGGGTCAAGCTGGACAGATTCCGCGTCCGTAATCAACCGCACGGCTTCTTGCCCGTTTGCCGCAACGAGAATCGCCCCGTTGTCCTCTTGGTGAGTGCCGAAGTCAGTCCACCCGTACACCTCATGCCGCGCGGTAGCGAGCAGCTTTAACGTGCCACGCAACGCTTCCGCCGCTGTTTCGCCAAGCTGCGCAAGAAGATCCCGTGTCCGCTTCGCCCTTTCGGCCGCACCTTCCTCGGTCAAGTACATCGGGGTGTCCTCAACCACCACCGGCGCTTTCCCAAGGCCCTCAGCGTGCCAAAGCGCCAAAAACACCGGCCGCGGCATCCGCAACGGCCTGTCGATGATCGTCATCGAACCCCTCAACCACCAATCGTCGGGGGTGTCGGGGGCAGCCCAGTGCGCGGATCGAGGGCCCGCTCGCCGTTCTCGTCGACGAGAGAGAACGCGGAGTCGTCTTCGATTCCGTACTTGCGCTGGTGTTCTTTGTCTTCCTCGCCTTTGCCTTTTCCGCCGCCGGCCATGCCACCCATCCCCGGGCTCCCCTTGGCTCCAGCCGCACCCTTCCCCGCCGCGGCTGCCGCTGCGCGGCCCTCTTCCCCCGCACCCACTCCGGTGCCCGCTCCTGTGCCTACGCCCGCGCCCCCGCCAAGCCGCGCCGCGATCCCTCCGCCACGACCACCAGTTCCCGCTTCGCCGCCCCCACCGAGCGGCCCAAACCCGCCGGGTGCCCAGCCGCCAACGCTGTTGTTGCTGCTGCTACCGCCCCCAGTCCCCCAGGAGGTCGGCGTCGACGGTGTCCAATTGGACCCTCCGACCCGATCAACCGACGGCGGCGTCCACCCAGACGTCGACGTCCCGTCGGTGCTCCCCGGGTACGTCCCGCCGCTTCCCGCACTCCCTGGATGGAACGGCACCCCGCCAGTTCCGCCAACCGCCCCACTGCTCCCCGCACCACTGCTGCCAGGCCCAGCGGCCCCAGGCCCACTAATCCCCGGCCCGCTCGTCCCGGACCCACTAGTCCCAGGCCGACTGGTCCCGGCCTCGCTGCCTCCCGGCCAGTTCCCAACCCCGCCACTGGCCCCAGGCCCACGCCCCGGCCCACCAGAATCCCGCCCCGGCCCCCGGTAAGCCTTCTCGTGCTTACCCTTCGCGTGATCGCCACCAGAATCGATCTTGAGATTCTGCCCGTCGAACCCGGAAACCTGACCATAATTGCTATTCAGCCCCTGACCGTTGGTCTTGGCCTGGTCCGCGTACTTCTGATACCGCTCAACGTTGTGGTTAGCCGCCGCGTTGTACTCGTTGATCTGCTTCTCGGTATCGGTGTCCCACGGAGTCCCCTGGTCCCAAAGATTCTTGTGCGGGGGTGTCGGTGGCATCGACTGCAGCGCGATCTTCATATCGTTGTAGCCGTGCGTGGTGTCGACCAGCTTCTGTCCATTAACGACATAAGCCTGCGCAGAGGTAGCCGAGGCATCAGACAAGGGTCTGAGCCTCGCGCGAGCCGCATCCGCACCGTCACCGGTCCAGACAGATTCGAGCATGGTGGTGATCTGCTGGGCGTCGTCGCTGTTCTGGTTGTGCTCCTGGATCATCTTCTGAACCGTGGAACTGCCACTGTCCCACGACGATGTCCCCGGCCCTTGCTGAACCTGCTGCACAATCGCCGGAGCCGGAACGGCTTGGTCGCCGAGGTTTCCGTGGTAGAAGTCGGAAAACCAACCACCGGCGTCCTTGAGCCGGTCATTGACCCAGTCATCCGCGTCACTGATACGGTCGCCAATCCACTTGGCTCCGTCACCGATGAAGTCGAAGAACCCCACCGGTCACGCACCCGCCTTCTGCTTCAGATTGGTGACGACCATTCCAGCGACCTGCGTAGCGGCATCACATGGATCATGCTGTGCGCCGACCTTCGCCGGGCTGAGATTAACCGAAACACCAACGGTATATTTGTCACTAATGCCGACACTTACTTGACAAAACGACTTGGATCCTTCGGTGCTATACGTTGAGTGGGCAACCGCCGGAAGTCCCTGAATAGGCGAAAGGGGACGCCACACCGTAGACTGCGGTTTCGTATTCGCATAAACCGCACTCAGTCCGTCCGTCACCTTGGTGACATAAATTACGCTTACGCCAGCACCGACATCACTGTTGATCCAATGACACTGCGCACCGAGTTCAGGCTTGTCGTCATGTTCGCCCCGCGGTTTTTGAGTCAGAGCCGCGCCCACTTGATCCGGGGTGAGCGCACTATCGCACGGATGCGCCGACAGCACCGAATCCGGCAATGGATTCTCGACCTTCGGGGCACCTGCATAAGGCAGCGTCTTCCCTGTGCCCGAGGGCGAGACTGGAGCGCTTACCGAAGCGGGAGACCCACCCGACCCCGAACCACCTGAACATCCCGAAACGCACGCGACTGCCGCGACCACACCAGCAGCCACGGCAACGAACTGCGCCTTCATCCGACAATCCCCTTGCCCTGACCACCACTGCCAACATTCTTCACGTCCGCAGCCGCTTGACCGTCCGACTCGTGGACTATGCCCATGGCCTTTTCTAATCGGCCGATCAATTCCACCATATAGCCGTACACCTGCTCATTCGAGTCTTTACCCGCAGCGAAGGTCTTGACCGCCTGCTGATTGAACCCGATGCTCCCCGGATCCTGCGCAGGCGGCGTAAGCAGTGTTAACGCTTCGGCGCTCGACCTCATCTTCATGGCATTGTCGCGAAGTCGCTTCGCCCGGTCGAGCAGTGAACGCGCCTCATCTGGACTCAAGGTGAACCCGGCCCCAGCCTGCGTGGCAGATGCGACAGCAGCAGCGTCCGACACCCCTTTGGCCACGTTCATCGCCGCACCCACGACGGTGATCGGCAGCCCGGTCAACCACCCCGTCGTTTCTATCGCTTTCCCTGGGTCGTTCTCAGCCATGCCCACCCTCCCGTGCACCGCGCACCACCTCTTGACCAGGCAACCAGTCCTGAGGCCCCTCCGACTGTCACTGTAACCACCTGCTCACAGCGAGGTGACGGAAACTGACAAACTCACCCCACTGTGCACCGGACCCGAGCAGAGGCGACCGTGGCGCAAAGACAGCGAAGCGCCACATGGGTCACGCACCCGCCCGTGCTTCAGGTTGGCGATGGCCATGTCCGCTACGGTTGCTGCGGCGTCTTCCCAGTAGCTGAGCCAAGATCCGGGGCTGGCGTAGGGCTTCCGGAACACCCCGCAACGAACGCAGCTCCTGCCACCGCAGCAGCGGTCAAACTAGCGAAGCGCACCTTCATTCGACAGTCTCTCCCCTGCGACGTCAAAGTCTCCCGGTCGTAACTGTAGCCAGTCACGCATCCGGAAACGGCAAGATCGAGCACAAGAAGAGCCCCGCCACCCGACCTGGGTAGCGGGGCTCTTCAGGGAGCCGTCGGGAGTTCAGCCCTTCAGCAGGGACCGCGCCATTACGACCTTTTGGATTTGGTTCGTGCCTTCATAAATCTGCGTGATCTTCGCGTCGCGCATCATTCGTTCGACTGGGAAGTCTCGGGTGTAGCCTGCGCCGCCGAACAATTGCACTGCGTCCGTGGTTACCGACATTGCTACGTCAGACGCGTAGGCCTTGGCTGCCGACGCGGTGAAGCTGGCGCGCTTGTCTCCGCGTTCGGAGGACGCTGCGGAGGCGTACACCAGGTGGCGGGCGGCTTCGATTTTCGTTCCCATGTCGGCCAGCATGAACTGGATTCCTTGGAATTCCGCGATTGCCTTGCCGAATTGCTTGCGTTCCTTGACGTATGCGACGGCTGCGTCCAGGGCGCCCTGGGCGATTCCGAGGGCTTGCGCGCCGATGGTCGGGCGGGTGTGGTCCAGGGTGCGCAGGGCGGTTTTCAGGCCGGTTCCTGGTTCGCCGATGATGCGGTCCGCGGGGATGGTGCAGTTTTCGAAGTAGATCTCTCGGGTTGGGGAACCCTTGATGCCCAGCTTCTTTTCCTTCGGGCCCACCGAGAAGCCTGGGTCGTCCTTGTGCACGACGAACGCGGAAATGCCGTTGGCCTTCTTTTCCGCGTTGGGATCGGTTACGGCCATCACCGTGTACCACGACGATTCGCCGGCGTTGGTGATCCAGCATTTGGTGCCGTTGAGGACCCAGTGGTCGCCGTCGAGGCGGGCGCGGGTGCGCATTGACGCGGTGTCCGAACCGGCCTCGCGCTCGGACAGGGCGTAGGACGCGGACGCTTCGCCCGCTGCGATGGACGGCAGGACCAGCTTCTTCAGTGCTTCCGAACCGGACAGGATGATCGGCTGGGTGCCCAGCTTGTTGACCGCCGGAATGAGCGATGCCGACGCGTCGACGCGGGCGACTTCCTCGATCACGATGCATGCGCCGATGGCGTCGGCGCCCTGGCCGTCGTATTCCTCTCCGATGTGGACGGCGTTGAAGCCTGCCTTGACGAGCGCTTGGTTGGCCTCGACCGGATAGCGCTCCTGTTCGTCGACCTCCGCCGCGTACGGGGCGATCTCCTTTTCGGCTAGAGCCCGGACCGCGGCGCGCAGTTCCTCGTGCTCTTCGGCCAGCTGATACAGGCCCTCGGCCACCTTCAGTCACCTCTTCTGCAGCGAAACGGGAGAAAGTCCCCCGATGTTAGCCCGCGTTCACACCGAACGCGGCGGCTCGCTGCTTGTGTCCTCGGCCTCACGGTTCGTATGGTCACGTGATGGCTGCCACTGCGTCGACCCCGCCGCCCGGATTGCCCGCTTCTCTTGACTACCCCCGGGTGCCGATAGGTTCGGTGCTCGCCGGTGCCGCGACGCGCTACGGCGATCGCGTCGCGTTCGCGATGGGCGACGACCAGCTCACGTTCGCGCAGACCTGGCAGGCCGCCTGCCGGTTCGCGCAGGCGTTGCTCGCGCGCGGCATCGGCCGGGGCGACGTGGTCGCCGTGCATCTGCCGAACTGTCTCGCGTATCCGATCGCCTACCACGGCATTCTGCTGGCGGGGGCGACGTTCAGTCCGACGAATCCGCTCCTCCCGCCGGATGACCTTGCCTTCCAGCTCACTGACTGCGGGGCCGCTGCGGTGGTGACGTTCGGGCCGGTCGCGGGCACGCTCGCGGCGGTCGCTGGCCGGATTCCGGCGCGGCTCACGATCGTCGTCTCGCCTGCTGGCGAGCTCGGCGAGGGGAGCGTGGAGTTCCGCGAGTTCTTCGCTGACCAGCCTGCGACCAGGCCTGACGTGGCGACCGATGTGGACCACGACCTCGCGCATCTCGCCTACACGGGTGGCACGACTGGGCGGTCCAAGGGCGTCGAGCTCACGCATCGCAACGTCGTCACGAACACGCTGCAGCACACGTGCTGGTCGTCCGGCTCGGTACCGGCGCTCGACGCGAACGGCGACCTGACGATCGACCAGGTCGGCAGCCCGGACGAATGGCCGACCCGGCTTGGCACCGGCACCGCGATCAACTTGACGCCGTGGTTCCACGCGATGGGCGTGATCGCGGGGCTCAACGGTCCGCTGATGGGCGGTGGCACGACCGTGCTGCATGCCCGGTTCGATCCGGCGGCGTATGTCGCGGACGCTGAGCGACTGCAGGTCACGACTATCGGCGGCGCGCCCGCGCTGTTCGCGGCGTTGCTGGCGACGCCTGCGTTCCACACTGCCGACCTGTCGTCGGTGCGCAACATCGGCTCCGGCGCCGCGCCGATGAGCCACGAGATGATCCGTGCGCTGCACCAGCGGTTCCCTGACGTCGTGATCGCCGAGGGATACGGGCTCACCGAGGTGACGATGGGCGCGGTGATCTCGCCGAGTTACCGGTCCGGCGTGCGCAAGGTCGGGTCGGTCGGCAGGCCGATCTTCGACACTGAGGTCAAGCTCGTCGCGGACGGGAGCGAGGAGCCGTTGCCGCCGGGGCAAGAGGGCGAGGTGTGCTTGCGCGGGCCGCAGGTGATGCGCGGGTACCGGAACCGTCCGGAAGAGACCGCCGCCGCGCTGGTCGACGGATGGCTGCACACCGGCGACATCGGCGTTTTGGACGAGGACGGCTATCTGTCCATTGTGGATCGCAAGAAGGACATGCTGCTGTACAAGGGGTACAACGTCTTTCCGCGTGAATTGGAGGAGCTGCTGAGCGCGTCGCCGGGCGTGCTATCGGCGGCGGTGGTCGGGCGGCCCAGCCCGGAGGTCGGCGAGCTGCCGGTGGCGTTCGTGGTGCGTCGGCCGGATTCCTCAGTGGACGCCGAGCAGCTGATGGCGGCGGTGAACGAGAAGGTTCTGCCGTACAAACGCTTGCGGGAGCTGCATTTCGTGGCGGAGATCCCGGTCTCGGCGGCGGGCAAGGTGCTGAAGCGCGAATTGCGGAAGCAGCTGCCTGACCCGGCTTGAGCCTGGAGGCGAGTGCGGATGCCGGTTCCGGACCGGCATCCGCGCGCTACTTGCCCGCTTTTTCGCGGAGTTTGGCGTCCTTGTCGAGCACCAGCTGCTCCAGGTCCTCCTGGAACTGCGTCAGTTTCGCCTGCAGCTGCAGGTCAGCGGCGGCGAGGATGCGGACCGCGAGGAGACCGGCGTTGCGCGCCCCGCCGACGGACACGGTCGCGACCGGGATGCCCGCGGGCATCTGCACGATCGACAGCAGCGAGTCCATGCCGTCCAGGTACTTCAGCGGAACCGGCACGCCGATCACCGGCAGCACCGTCGCCGACGCGACCATGCCCGGCAGGTGCGCGGCGCCGCCCGCGCCCGCGATGATCGTGCGGATGCCCCGGTCGGCCGCGGACTTCGCGTAGTCCAGCATCCGCTGCGGGGTGCGGTGTGCCGAGTAGACGCCGACCTCGTACTCGACGCCGAACTCGTCCAGCGCTTGCCCCGCGGCCTCCATCACCGGCCAGTCGGAGTCGCTGCCCATGATCACGCCCACCTGCGGCGCCATTGTGTTCCCCTTCAGTGGATCTCGTAGCCGTCGAGCCAGACGGCGTGGGACAGCCAGTGCGCGGACAGCAGCGCACGATCGCGCAGGTCGTCCATGCGGTCGCCGACGAAGTTGACGTGCCCGAGCTTGCGGCCCGGCCGGTCCTGCTTGCCGTAGAGGTGGATTTTCACCTCGGGGAACCGCGCGAACAGGTGGTGGACGCGCTCGTCCGGGCTCATCTGCGGCGAGACGTCCGCGCCGAGCACGTTCGCCATCACGCACGCGGGCGCGATCAGGTCGGTGCGGCCGAGCGGGTAGTCCAGGACGCCGCGCAGGTGCTGCTCGAACTGCGAGGTGCGCGAGCCGTCCATGGTCCAGTGGCCGGAGTTGTGCGGGCGCATCGCCAGTTCGTTGACCAGCAGGCCGGTCTCGGTCTCGAACAGTTCGACCGCGAGCAGCCCGGTGACGTCCAGCGTCGACGCGATGCGCAGTGCCAGCTCCTGCGCCTCGTGCACGCGCGACTCGGCCAGCCCCGGCGCGGGGGCGAGGACCTCGGTGTTGATGCCGTTCGTCTGCACGGTCTCGACCACCGGGTACGCCGCGCCCTGGCCGAACGGCGAGCGCGCGACCAGCGCGGACAGCTCGCGCTTCATCGCGACCTTCTCCTCGACCAGCAGCTCGGTGCCTGCTTCGAGGAGTTCGGGAACGGTCTCGCGGGCCTGCTGCGCGGTGTCGAGCATCCAGACGCCCCGGCCGTCGTACCCGCCGCGCGACGCCTTCAGCACCACCGGCCAGCCGTGCTCGCCGCCGAACGTCACCACATCGTCCACAGTGGACACTTCGGCGAACGCGGGGCCGGGCACGCCGAGGCCGGCCATCATCTCGCGCATCACGAGCTTGTTCTGCGCGAACCCGAGCGCGGTGGGCGCGGGGCGGACGACGAAGCCCTCGGTGGCAAGGGTGAGCAGGTGCTCGCCGGGTACGTGCTCGTGGTCGAAGGTGACCACGTCGACCTGGCGGGCGAAGTCGATCAGCGCGTCGAGGTCGGTGTGGTGGCCGAGCACGACGTCGCTGGCCACGAGGGCCGCCGCGTCGCCCTCGTCGGCCGCCAGCACCTTCAGCGACTGGCCGAGGGAAATCGCCGCCTGCTGCGTCATGCGGGCGAGCTGCCCGCCGCCCACCATGCCGACGATGGGAAGACCGGTTCGTTTGTCCATAGCGGAGACCAGGTTACTGGGCGGGAGCTGGCGGACCGTCGGCGACCTGCGGCGGAGGTGGCGGATGGCGGGACGAGGTTGGCGGTTGGGGGCGGGTGGGGTTGGCGGGAACCGGGCGAGGTGGCGTGCACGGCTGGTGGGGCCGGGCGGGCGATGCGCGGGAGGCTCTCGCGCCTCCGCGAGCCGTCCAGCAAACGCGCGGCGAACACGGCTGGCGGGCTCGACGCGGGGGCGGATCGGGGACGGCTGGGATCGATGGGCCGGTCGGCGGGAACCGGCACGCACGCCCGTGGGGCCAGCCGGGCAGCGGCCGGAAGGATCTCGCTCCTGCGGAAGCGTCTCGGCAGAAGCGCGGCGAAGGCGGGGATCGGCTCGCTCAAGCCGAGTCTGCGACCGCTGAGCCGACGACCGCTGAATCAGCGACAGCTGAGCCGACGACAGCTGCATTCACCGGGCGAGAGTCAGCGAAACCGACCGTGACGACGCGCAGTTCCGCCCAACCGGCCTGGCCAACCACCCATGCGCGCCCACTTCCGCCCAACGGGGACCACCGCAACAGTTCCGCCCAAACGGGACCACCACAACAGCGCCCAAGCCTCAACAGCGACACCCCGGCAACACCCAGGCACCGAAACCCCACCTCAACCAGCCCGCTGCAGCAGGATGGCCGGATGGAATCCGTCACTCTCCCGCGTCCGGTTCTTCACGCCCTCCGGCAAGCCAGCCTCCCCGGCGTGGCCACCGGGATGCTCACCGGCGAGACCCGGCCGCTGGCCTTCCCCGCGGGATTCGGCGACGTGCTCGTCTGGCTCTGGAGCACCGACTCCAATTCAGCCGTCGTCTACCTCGCCGAGCTGATGAAGCAACTCCGCGAACGGCACCCGCTCGCCAGGACCGTCACGCCGCCCTTCCGGTTCGACGAGTTGCTCACCGCAGCACGCGACTGTCTTCCGGACGACTTCGCACACGCCGATCTGCTGATCCAGTACACCCGCACCGCGCTGGGCGACTTCTACGGCGGTCAAGCGGGGTAACAAAAGCTCACTATTCGGTTGATCTGCCCGGGCAAACGCCGGATCAGAACGAAGGCCGTGCCCGTCCGCGAGTCAGGCTCCGGACGGCCGCGTAACCACCGCGATCCAGACAGTAATCGCCACCACCGACAAAAACCGTGAGCAAGCCTCCGACCAGCGCAAAGAGGCTACGGAGAATCCACAGACTCGCGCCGAGCCCGGTTGCGAGCACGCCGCTGCAGACCCCACCGCAGGACCAGCGCCACCGCCAGGACCACCGGCATCAGGATGTAAGCGTCGCCAAGAATGTTCTGCCACACCTTCCAATGCAGCTCGACATTCCGGCCGTTCGGCAAGATCAACAACACGCAGCTGACGAACACGAACGCCACCAGGAACGTCCCCAGCCACCGTTTCCACGCGGTCGCCGGGGTCGTTTTCGGCAGCCTGGACACCAGGAGCACGACCAGCGGCGCGACCCAGACCCAGTGGTGCGTCCAGGAAATCGGCGAGATCAGCAAGATCCAGAACGCCGTGACGAGCAGCGCGGCCAGCGCCTGCCCGCGCCGGTGGAAGCGGAACATCAGCCACAGCGCCGGAATCGCCAGCACCAGGCCGATGACGGTCGCCGCGCTCGAGGCCCACGGGGCCAGGTCCGTGGCGCGGTTCATCAGGGCGTTCAGGGACTGGTTGCCCGCCCAGTGCACCGGGCCGATCCGGCCGGTGTCGGGCAGCGTTTTGGTCCAGTATTTCCACGAATCGTGCGGGTTGATCAGGAACAGCAGCGCCTGCATTCCGACGAAAGTCGCCAATCCGCGCAAAGCGTCTTTCCAGCGGCCGGTGACGAGCAGATGGCCGAGAAAGACGATGGGCGTCAGCTTGATCGCGGCCGCGAGCCCGACGAGCACGCCGCCCCAGCGGCTGCCGCGCGCGCCGATGACGAGCATGTCCAGCAGGACCATCGCCATCAGGATCAGGTTGATCTGCCCGAGGAAGATCGTCCGCCACACCGGTTCCAGGCCGAGGAAGACCAGGAAGAACACGATGGTCGACCGCGCGGGCGAGGCCCACCAGCGGGGTCCGTCGGCGGCCGGGCGGGGCAGTGCGCCGATCGCGATCCGCACCGACAGCGCGAGCGCGCCTAGCGACACCACGGTCAGGAAACCCCACGCGACCTGCACCGGAACGAGCGCGAGCGGCGCGAACAGCAGCGCCGCCGTCGGCGGGTAGGTGAACGGCAGCAGCGCCCAGCCCGGCTCGGTGGGCAGCGTGTTCGCGTCGTAGAGGTTGTCCCCGCGCAGCAGCTGCAGCGCGCCTGCCCGGTAGACGGCGCTGTCCACGCCGAGGTTCCAGTCGTGCGTCCAGCCCCAGAACCCCACCGCGATCGCGAGCAGCGGGAACACCGCGAAGATGAGCATCGAACGCGGGCGCACGGAGAGCCGTGCCAGAGATCGGCGCAGAGCCAGCCGGGGCTGCCCGGATCGATTCACCGGAGCTTCGCCGTCGGCAGCGGAGGGTACGGTCCTGGTCACCACACCAGGAAAGCACGAACGCGGGAATGCTGGTCGGGAAGGGGGACCGGGGCTCAGCTGTGCGCCAGTTCCGTCAGCAGTTCGCAGGCCCGGTCGTGGGTCCCCGGAAGCCGCACCGCCGACACGAGCGGACGGGCGACGTCGCGCAGCTGCGGATCCACCGAAAGGCGTTCGTTGAGCGCCCTTCGCAACGCGACCCCGCGCGTGGCCAGGCGTTCGTTGCGTTCGGCCAGCACCGCGACCGCGGACGGACCGATCGTCGCGTAGCACTCGCCGGTGTCGAACACGGCTCGGACGGCGTCCGCGGCGAGGATCATCGCGGTCAGCCGAGGCCAGCCGGAAACCGCCGTCAGGTCCAGCGACACGGTGAGCAGCACGTTCGCTTCGTTGACGCCGCCGCGGTAGATCTCGCCGAGCCTCGTCCGCAGGTACGCCGCGGACGGCAGGCCGGTGAGCGGGTCGGTGACCTCGGTGTGCACGAGCTGGTCGGTGGCGACATCGGCCCAGGCCAGCGCGGTTACGCGGAGCAGCCGGGCCGGAGTGGCGTCGACGTCCGGCGAGACGAATCCGTCGATCGCGTCCGGGTCGGCGAGCACCGCGTGCAGTGCGGCCAGGTCGGACAGCGTTTCCGACAGCCCCGCTCCCGCCGCGGCCCGCGCCCGGCCCAGTCCGGCCAGCGCGTTTTCCGCGCCGGTCGAGCCGTGCCGCACGACTGCCGCGCACACCGCGTCCACTTCGGGCAATGCCCAGTCGCTCGGGAAACGCCAGCCGGCCGCGAGGCTGGCTGTTCGCCAGCGAGCTCGCAATGCCCGCAAATGGCGGTCCCGCTCGAACCTCGCACGCGTCTCGTCCCCCGACGAGTCGCCTGCGGAGCCGAACCGCGCCCCGGTCGCCGGTACGTCCACCGAACCCCCAGCTCCTTCCGGTACGTGTCGATCTTGTTCCCCAATCACGGAGGGGACGCGGCGGCACTCCCCTCGTGACGCGTTTTCCCCGATCTTTTTCGGCTAATCACCAGACGAGGAGGTGAACTTGCTGCTCCTACTGAGCCATCTGACGGACCACGGCGTGACGAGTGTCGCCGCATCCGTCACACTTGGTGTGCGTTGTAGGGAGTAAGGCGCGTGGAGTCCGCCGCGCGCGCAGCCTTAAAGGAGCCCCGTGTCCACCGTTCCCGCCGATCTCTCCGGTAAGAGTGACGCCGAGCTGATCGCAGAGGTGCGCGCGGGAAAGATCGCGTCCTACGGTCCGCTCTACGAGCGGCACAGCGGCGCCGCGCACAACCTCGCCCGCCAGCTCGCGCGGTCCAGCTCGGAGGCCGACGACCTCGTGTCGGAGGCGTTCTCGAAGGTTCTGGACACGCTGCGTGGCGGAAAGGGCCCGGACAGCGCCTTCCGCGCGTATTTGCTTACCGCGCTGCGGCACACCGCGTATGACAAGACCCGCCGCGACCGCCGGATCGACCTCAACGAGGACATGAGCGACGTCGGCGGGACCGCCGGCGAGGCGCTCACCGTGCCGTTCTCGGACACCGCCGTCGCGGGCCTCGAGCGCACGATGGCCGCGAAAGCGTTCGCGCGGCTGCCGGAACGCTGGCAGGCAGTGCTGTGGCACACCGAAATCGAGCAGCAGAGCCCGGCTGAAGTCGCGCCGCTGCTCGGGCTGACCGCGAACGGCGTGTCCGCGCTTGCCTACCGCGCCCGGGAAGGGCTCCGGCAGGCTTATCTGCAGGTCCACCTGCAGGAGAACGGTGCGGACCGCTGCCGCGCGACGGCCGAGCGGCTCGGTGCCTGGACGCGCGACGGACTGTCCAAGCGCGAACGCTCGCAGGTCGAAAACCACCTCGACGAATGCGACGAATGCCGCATGCTGGCGGCCGAACTGGCCGACGTCAACGGCAGCCTGCGCGCGATCATCGCCCCGATCGTCCTGGGCGGTGCCGCTCTCGGGTACCTGGCCACGATCGGTGCGGCCAAGGCGAGCGCGGCTACCGCCGGTGCCGCCGCGGTCGGTGCTGGCGCGGCTGCGGCAGGCGGAGCCAAGGCCGGTGCGGCGGCAGCCGCGTCCGCGCCTCGGCAGTTCGCTGGCGTTGCGATGTCCGGGGCCGCGATGGTGGCCGCGGTTGCTGTTGCCCTGGCCGCTGGTGGTGGGACGCAGACCATTCCGGCCGCTCAGCAGGCGCCCGCGCCGCCGGCCGCCGCGCCCGCACCTGCGCCGAAGCCCGCTCCCCCGGCTCCTCCGGCCGCGCCTCCGGCACCGCAGGCCCCGCCGCCTGCTCAGCCCGCGCCTCCGGCTGTGCCGCCGCCTGCGGCACCTCCGGCCGCGCCGCCGGCGCAGCCGCCAGCCCAGAACCCGCCTGCCGGGACTCCGCAGCTGTCCACGTCCCTGCCGCCCAACGGGGTGGAGCTCCAGCCGGGCGGCGGGCCGGTCGCGTTGCCGATCACCGTGCGCAACAGCGGCAACTCCGTGTCCGATCCCGTTCAGGCGACCTTGGGCCTGCCGTCTGGCGTGCGGGCCGTCCAGGCGAACGGTGGCGGCGCGGCGGGCGCGTACTCCAGCGAGGCGGCCGCACAGTCCGGCCCGATGCAGGTCGCGTGCCCAGGCGGCACGGGCACGGTCACGTGCAAGACCGGCAGCGGGTTGCAGCCTGGCCAGTCTGCTGTGCTGATGTTCCGGTTGCAGGCGGACGAGAACGCGAAGGGCGGCGAAGTGACCGGTTCGGTCACTGCGGGTGCTTCGATGAAGGTCGACGTCAATGTCCGGGTGAAGGTCAATCCCCCGAAGGACGCCCTGTCGCTGTCCGCCAACGCATTCGGCCTGCCATGGAAGCTGCGTCCGGAGATCCGTGCCGAGGCGAAGAACACCGGACAGAGCACGAAACCTGTCACGGTCACCTTCGACCACAGTGCGACGGGGCCGTTCAGCGTCAAGCGGTTCGAGTGCACGTCCACCGATTCGAGCTTGAGCTGCACCAGTGTCAAGCCACTGCTTCCGGGCGAGACGGCGGAGCTGTGGGTCGCCGTGGACCGCGAGCCATTCGAAGGCCCGCTCACCGTCACGGTCAACGCGTCGCTCGGCAACGCTTCGGCTAAACCGGTGCCGGTGCCGCTCGGCTGCTGGTTGAACATGTGCCACGACCCGACGATCGGGCCGTGGTCGTCCACATCGGTGCCGCTGCCGCCGACCTCGACCTCGAAGAGCCACACGCCGAGTTCGTCGAAGCATCCGAAGCCGAGCACCGCCCCGCCGACCTCGACGTCTCCCGACGACGAGACCCCGGACCCGACGTCCAGCAGCCCGGCCGCCACCACGAGCGCGCCGCCGGACCCCAGTTCGAACGGCAAGCCCGGCAAACCCGGTAACCACGACAACCGTCCGCCGTCGGTCGAACCCCGGGGGTTCTTCGGCTGGTTCACGGAGTAGCGTCCGCCAGGTGCGCGAACTCCTGGCGAAGCACCGTGAGCTGGTCCGTTTCGCCCTGGTCGGCGGCACGAGCTTCGTCATCACGCTGACGATCACGTACGTCCTGAAGTTCACCGTGCTGCGGACCCATCCGGTCACCGCGCTGATCGTCGGTGTGCTGGTCGCCACGATCTTTTCCTACGTCGCGAATCGGGAGTGGGCGTTCCGCACTCGCGGCGGACGGGAACGCGCGCACGAGGCCGCGCTGTTTTTCCTGATCAGCGGGGTCGCGCTCGGGCTGAACGCGTTGCCGCAGTGGGTTTCGCGGTATGTGCTGGACCTGCAGGTGCCGCACGTGAGCCTGGTCGGCCAGGAGTCCGCCGACTTCGTGAGCGGGATGATCATCGGCACTCTGCTCGGGACGCTGTTCCGCTGGTGGGCGTTCAAGAAGTGGGTTTTTCCTACGGAGGGCGCCCGGACGGACCCGGGGCGGAATGACAATCCGGATATTCCGGACCGTAAGGCCGCCTGAGACCTGCCGTGACCTCGAATTCTCTAGACTGCGATACGTGACCGTCGTCGAAACCGTGCTCGCCCGCACCCCCGAGCCGTTGCGCTCCGTGCTCGTGAAGCACCGGGAGCTGCTGAAGTTCGCGATCGTGGGCGGCACGACCTTCCTGGTCGACAACGGCGTCTGGTACCTGCTGAAGCTCAGCGTGCTGGAGTCGAAACCGACCACGGCGAAGGCGATCGCGATCATCGTCGCGACGATCGTGTCGTACGTCCTCAACCGCGAATGGTCGTTCCGCACCCGCGGCGGCCGCGAACGCGCGCACGAGGCGACGCTGTTCTTCGTGATCAGCGGCGTCGCGGTGGTGGTGAACCTCATTCCGCTGCTGATCTCGCGCTATTGGCTGCACCTGGAAGTGCCGAACGTGTCGCGCTTCGTGCAGGAGGTCGCGGACTTCGCGAGCGGGTCGATCATCGGCATGCTGCTGGCGATGGTGTTCCGGTTCTGGGGGTTCAAGAAGTGGGTTTTCCCGGATGAGCTGGGGGAACGGCGCAAGGACGGGGTTACCCGGCTTCCCCGGTGACCCGGCTGGCGCTGGTCGACCTTGACGACACGCTGACCGATCTCAGCGGGGCGTTTTCCCGCTGGACCACGGAATTCGCTTCCCAGCACCGGCTCCCCGACGACGCGGCGGCCTGGCTGATCGCCGCGCGGCGCGAAGGTCCGCTGGACCGGTTCTTCGCCGAGGTGCGGCAGAAGTTCGACTTGGCCGAGCCAGCTGACCAGCTTTGGGCGAACTATCGCGCGAGAATCCCGCACCTGGTGCAGCTCTACCCGGACGTGCTGGACGACCTCGGTTCCCTGCGTGCCACCGGATGGCGAATCGGCATTGTCACCAATGGGATACGGGACAACCAGCTAGCGAAACTCCAGCGCACCGGTCTCGCCGAAGCGGTCGACGGTTACTGCATTTCCGACGCCGTAGGACTGCGCAAACCGGATCCGCGCATCTTTCGTCGAGCCGCGCAAAACTGCGGAACCACGTTGTCACCCGACGATTGGCTCATCGGCGACAGTCCCCACCTCGACATCGCAGGCGGGCATAGCGCCGGAATTCGCACCGTCTGGATCAGCCACCACCGCACCTGGCCGCAAGATCAGCAACCGCCCCACCGCACCGCAACCGACCTGCGGCAAGCTGTCCGCATCCTCCTCAACGAGGAACCGGCTCCGCGGGCCACCGTAATTCCCCCACCTCATCCGGGCGCGGGACCTTCAAGAACAGGCTGAAAATCGCCGGGCGCTTATTCGACAGTTCCAGCCGCCCGCCATCCGCCTCGACAAGAGCACGCGCCAAAGCCAAACCGACCCCAGTCGAACCCCCGCCAGAAAAACCGCGTTCGAAAATGTGCGGCGCGATTTCGTCCGGCACGCCAGAGCCGGTGTCCGCGACCTCGATCACCACGGTCCCCTCCGCATCGCCGCGGCGGGCGGACAGCGTGACGGTCCCCGCACCGTGGCGGAGGGCGTTGTCCAGCAGTACCCCGATCACCTCGCGCAGCCGCGCCGGGGTCACGCGCACCATCAAGCCGTCGGCGACCTTCAGCCGCAAGTTCCGGCCCTCGACTCGCAGCAGCTGACGCCATTCCTCCGCGACCGCGGGCAGCGTCACCGGCAGATCGACGGGCTCGGCATCTACCTCGCGGGCGGCGCGGGCGGCGGCCAGAAGCTCATCCAGGGCTTGGGCTAGGCGGTCGGCTTGTTCCTGCGCGGCCCGGGATTCCTCCGCGACGTCTGGGTCTTCATGGCCGGTCAGAGGTTCCAACCGGAGCTGCAGAGCGGTCAACCGGCTCCGCAGCTGGTGCGAGACGTCCCCGACCAGCTGCCGTTCCCGCTGCACGAGCTGTGCCAAGGCGGACCCGGACGTGTCCAAGGCTTCAGCGACCATGTCCAGTTCGGCCACGCGATACCGGCTCGGGTCGGGGCGGAAATCGCCGCCGCCCAGGCGGGACGCGCGGTCTGCGACGTGCCGCAGCGGTTTCGCCAGGCGGCGGGCGGTCACTGTCGCCACCACCGTGCCGGTACCGACCGACAGGACCACCAGCAGCACGACCAGCAGCGTCACCTGAGTCTGCTTCGTGCGAACCGGACCGCTCGGGATCGCCAGCATTACCGTGCCGCTGCGGGCGGTCGGGACTGATTCGACCACTGGGTCCGGGCCGGGGTTCGCGCCGAGGTGTTTCTCGCTGAAGCCCTCGGCGCGCACGATCAGCATGCCGCCCTCGGGAACGCCGACCCGAAACTGCTCCAGGTCGATTTCCTGGCCGTTCGCGACCTGCGTATCGACCGTCGCGGCGATGTTGCGGGCCCGTTCGGCCAGGCTTTCCCGGTTGAGGTTCTCCACCAGCCGCCACGCGGTGACGCCGAGCGGGATGCCCAGCACGGCCGCGGTGACCAGCACGGCGAGGAGGATCGCCAGCAGGATCCGGCGGCGCATGCTCATCGGCGGCTACTCGACATTGAACCGGAACCCCACGCCGCGCACGGTCGCGATGCGCCGTTCGGCGTCGGAGTGCGCCGGTTTCGCCTGCCTGCCCGCCGCCTCGTCGGCGGCGACCGCGAGTTTGCGGCGCAGCCAGGACATGTGCATGTCGAGGGTCTTCGACGTCTTGGACTCCAGGTCGTTCCACACCTCGGCGAGGATCTCGTCGCGGCTGACGACCTGCCCGGCCCGGCTCATCAGCACGCGCAGCAGCTCGAACTCCTTGTTCGCCAGCTGCACCTCGTGGGAGTCCACTGTGACCAGTCGCGCGCCGAGATCCATCCGGACGCCGCCCGCTTCCAGCACCTCCGGCACCCGGCGGCGCAGCAGCGCGCGGATCCGCGCGAGAAGTTCCGCGAGGCGGAACGGCTTGGCGACGTAATCGTCCGCGCCCGCGTCGAGGCCGACGACGAAATCGACCTCGTCGGTACGCGCGGTGAGCATCAGGACCGGCAGTTCGGTGCCGCTCGCGCGCAGTCTGCGGCACACCTCCAGCCCGTCCATCCCGGGCAGCCCGAGATCGAGCACGAGCAGGTCGACGCGGTGCGCGGCGGTCGCGGCGAGCACCGCCGGCCCGTCGGTGACGACCTCGATCTCGTACCCCTCCCGGTGCAGCGCGCGGGACAGCGGCTCGGCGATGGCCGGATCGTCTTCGGCAAGTAGGACCATGCTCACCTGGCCAACCTTACGGCGCACGGGCGTGAAACCATCGTGACCGTGCCTGCCTACTCGGATGACCTCGTTCTCGCCACCCGGCTGGCGGACGCCGCCGACGCGCTGACCACTGCCCGTTTCCGTGCGCTCGACCTCGCGGTGTCCGCGAAACCGGACCGCACTCCGGTGACCGACGCCGACACCGCCGTGGAGGACGCGATCCGCGAAATCCTCGCCGCGGAACGGCCCGGCGACGCGGTCGCGGGCGAGGAACGCGGCGGCACCGCGGGCAGCGAAGGCCGCGCGTGGGTGATCGACCCGATCGACGGGACCAAGAACTTCCTGCGCGGCGTCCCGGTGTGGGCGACGCTGATCGCGCTCGTCGAGGACGGCACTCCGGTGGTCGGCATGATCAGCGCGCCGTTGCTGGGCCGTCGTTGGTGGGCCGCTCGGGGCGAAGGCGCGCACTTGCGCGACGCGGCGGGCGAACGGCGCATGTCGGTGTCGAAGGTGGCGACGCTCGGCGACGCCTATCTGTCCACGACGGACTTGAACAGCTGGACCGAGTACCGCTCCCGCGAGAGGTACCTCGCGCTCACCGAGGCGTGCTGGGAGTCGCGCGCGTTCGGCGATTTCTGGAGCCACTGCCTCGTCGCCGAGGGCGCGATGGACGTCGCGGCCGAGTGCATCGTGAACCCGTGGGACGTCGCCGCCGCGCAGGTGATCGTGACCGAGGCGGGCGGCCGGTTCACCGACCTTTCCGGCGCGGAGACCTACGAAGGCGGCTCAGCGCTGTCCACGAACGGCCTCCTGCACGACGAGGCGCTGGCGATCCTGCGCCGTCAGTGAGCGCCGGGCAGCACGCCGACCGCGCCGCGCGCCACCTGTGACCAGGTCAGCCTGCCGAAGAGGTAGTGGCAGGCGACCTGCTCGGAGGTGAACGCGGCCCAGTCGTAGCGGTTGCCCTGCTCGCGCCAGAACACTTCCCAGCCGCCGTCCGCAGTCGGCAGCAGGCACCACGTGTTGTCCGCTTCCCGGCCGATCGACACGACTTCCTCGGGCACCCCGATGACGTCCAGCCATTTCCGGATCGATTGGCTGTTCATCGTGCCTCCCGCGTGACATCAACCAGGAATCCCAGCGTGACCAGTTCGTCCGCGGAGAGCACCGCACGGTAGCGGATTCCGCCGCCCGGCCCGTCGAACCACTCCGCCGACGTGGCTTGCCACACCGGCATCGGCTTCAGCACGCGATAACGGCGGTAGCCGGAACGCAGCGCGGCGGGCGGCAAAGCGCGCTCCGCGAACGGCGTGCCGTCCGGCGCGAACACCCGGCCGTGGTCGCTGCCGAAGCGGTCCAGCAGCGTGTTTTCCGGCAATACCACCGGATTCGGCTCTTCGACGCAGCCCTCCGCGGGCGGCCACACGTACTCGGCGCCGACCACGAATCGGCGCTCCCACTCCGGACCCGCTGGCGGCGCATAGCCTTCAGTGACCGCCTGGGGCGGCTCCGGATCGACCGGCGGCGCGGGCGAACGACGAAAGCCCTGTTTGACGTATCCGAGCACCGCCGTGTCATCGAGCAGCGCCGATTCCGGATGGTCGAACAGCGGACGCCGGGCGACCCCGTCCGAGGGCAGCGGCAACTGCCGGTCCGGACGGTCCGCGGCCACCGGCAAATGGCCGAGCGGGAACATGTGCACGGCGAACAGCGCCAGCACGCTTTCCCGGTCCGTGCGCGGAGAACCGACCGGCGGACGGCTGTGCGCGGGCAGCACTCCGGTGCCCGTTGGCGGGGTGGGCACCTCGTCGAAGCCGCGCTCGAGCAACCCGCCGTATTGCGCGGGCACGCGCACCGGGCCGGTGGCGACGTCGGTGTCTGCGGGTTCGGGTCGGTCGGACACTGGCACCCTCTTCTCGGTCGTGCCGGCACCGGGTCGGACGCTCGCTCGCGCCGGAAGGTTCCGGGCGAGCGGGAAACCCACCTTATCGGGCGACGGGGATGCGCCGCCGCACCAACGCGCGGGCCAGGCCGCGCTTCTCGACCGCCTCGAAGCCCGCGTCGGTGAACATGCCGGTGGAGCCGTGATAGAGGTCCGCGGAGGTCGTCCGAGGTCCGGCCTCCACCGGATATCCCTCGACGCTTTCCGCGCCCTGTTCGGCTGCGTAGTCCACGGCGGCCCGCAGCAACGCCGTCGCCAGCCCGCGCCGACGGCCGCGCCGGTGGATGTAGAAGCAGGTGATCGACCAGACCGCGCCGGGTTCGTCCGACGCCATCACGCGCGACCGCGCCAGCCGCGGATTGTCCTTCCGCGGCGACACGGCCACCCAGCCGAGCGGTTCACCGTCGATGATTCCCAGCAGCCCCAACGGTTTCCCGTCCTGAGCCTCGCTCCGGACGTGCTCCTTGCGGCCCTCGCGGCCGACGGCCTTGTAGTCCGGACCGCTGAGCCGGAAGAACGAACACCAGCAGCCGCCCTGCACCCCGCCCGGACCGAAGAGCCGCTCGAACAACGCCCACGTCTCCGCCCCGAGCGGGACGAACTCGACGACGCTATCCGGCAAGCGCGTTCACGACCCGCGACGGCGACGGACGGCCCAGCTGCCCGGCCATCCACACGCTGGTCTCCACCAGCTTGCCGAGGTCGACGCCGTGCTCCACGCCCAGTCCTTCCAGCAGCCAGACCAGGTCCTCGGTCGCCAGGTTGCCGGTCGCCGACTCGGCGTACGGGCAGCCGCCGAGACCGCCGGCCGACGAGTCCACAGTGGACACCCCGGCGCGGAGCGCGGCCTCGGTGTTGGCCAGCGCCTGGCCGTAGGTGTCGTGGAAGTGCACGGCGAGCGCCGAAGTATCGCCGAAGGCCTCGATCAGCCGGGTGACCTGGTTCGTGGTGGCGACGCCGATGGTGTCGCCGAGCGAGAGCTGCGAGCAGCCGAAGTCGAGCAGCCGCTTGCCCGCGCGCACGACCTGCTCCGCCGCGACCACGCCTTCCCACGGGTCGCCGAAGCACATCGAGAGGTAGCCGCGGACCTCGAGGCCCTCCTTGCGGGCCCGCGTGACCACCGGTTCGAACATGGCGAACTGGTCGTCGAACGTGGAGTTCAGGTTGCGCTGGGCGAAGGTCTCGGTGGCGCTGGCGAAGATCGCGATGTGGTCGACGCCCGCGTCGAGCGCGCGGTTGAGGCCGCGGTCGTTCGGCACCAGCACCGGATACCGGACGCCGTCGTGCCGGTCGAGCCCGGCGAGCAGCTGTTCGGCGTCGGCGAGCTGCGGCACCCACTTCGGGTGCACGAAGCTGGTCGCCTCGAGAGTGGTCAGCCCGGCTCCGGCGAGCCGGTCCAGGAATTCGAGCTTGACCTCGACCGGCACGACCGAGCCCTCGTTCTGCAGCCCGTCGCGCGCCCCGACCTCCCAGATCTCGACCCGCGGCGGCAATCCGCCCGCGGGGACCCGTTCCGGCAGGCCGACCTCTCGAGCACCCACGTCAGCGTCTCCTTCCGCGCGGTTCCCGGCCGCGCGGGGGCAGAGGTTCGGTGTCCTGCGGACCGGGCGCGCCGTGGTAGTCGTCGTAGGGATTGTCGTTGACTTCGCGGTAAATGACCGTGTGCACGTGCTCGACGTGGGGAATGTCATCGAAGCGCAGCGGCTCGTCCGAGGCCGACTCGATGATGAGCGTGCCGCAGCCGAAGATCCGGTCCATCAGGCCGTGCTCGAACTGCACGCTGTTGATCCGCGACAGCGGGATGTCGATGCCGGTGCGCTTGAGCACGCCCTCGCGCGCGATCAGCCGGTCGGTCGTCACGATGAAGTGCGTCGTGCGCCAGCGGACCAGCGGCGAGAGGAACAGCCACACCACGAAGATCAGCGCCACCACGGCGACAGCGATCATCGTGACGTTGTTCCACGGTCCGGCGAAGTCCTTGGCGAGAACGAACAGCCACACCGCCGCGCCGACGGTGATCACGAACGCCAGGAACGGGAAGATCAGCATCTTGAAGTGCGGGTGGCTGTGCACCACCACGCGCTCGTTCTGGCTGAGCAAATCGTCCGGATAGGCCACGGCGGGCGCTCCCCTGCGAATGTGTGCCGATGAGGTGGATCCACCGTACCGGCGCTGGCCCCGCGCGGGCGCGCCCGTTCCGGTCAAGCCGGGCGGACGTGCACCACATCACCGGCGAAAACGGTCAGCCGCCGCCCGTCGGCGACGTCGACCTGCAACTGGCCGGACGCGTCCAGGTCCGCGGCGCGGCCGGTGAGGGTCGACCCGTCCGGCAGCTGCACCTTGACGTCCTGGCCGAGCGTCGCGCACCGGGCGCGGTAGTCGCCGAGCAGTCCCGCCTCGGTGAGGTCTCCGCCCGCGGTCCGCCAGCGGCGTTCGAGGTCGTCGAACCTGGTCAGCAGGCCGACCGCGATCTCGGTGCGGTCGGTGGTCGTCGCGCCCTGTTCGGCGAGCGAGGTCGCGGGCAGGCCGCCCGGACCCGCTGGGACGTCGTCGCCGAGCGGCAGGACGTTGAGCCCGATGCCCAGCACCACAGCCGCGTCGTCGGTGCCGACGGCCTCGGCGAGGATGCCCGCGCATTTGGCTCGGTCCGGTCCGGCGAGCACGTCGTTAGGCCATTTGAGGGCGACGTCGACGCCCAGATCGGTGGCGAGCGCGTGCACCGCGAGACCAGCGACCACAGACAGTGAGCCGAGCGCGGAGAACGGCACGCCCGCCGGGCGCAGCGCGATGCTCAGGTACAGCCCGGCCCCCTTCGGCGAACTCCACGAACGAGCCCGCCGTCCCACGCCTGCCGTCTGGTGTTCGGCCAGCAAAACGGTCCGGTCCGCCGCGCCTTCGGTGAGGGCTTTCCGCAGGTCAGCGTTGGTGGAACCGGTCGTCTCCACGACGTCGAGGCGGGCGTAGCGGCCGCCGAGTCCGTCCCGCAGCCGCGCCGCGTCGAGTTCAGCCATGTGCCCACAATATGAGAGTCCCCCTAACGTGCAAGCCGTTCGCTCGTTACCCAGAGGTGCGCTCTTCTAGATTGGACGCCGTGACGCCGGAGACCCCCACCGCCGACGCGCCGCAGAAGCCCACTTGGGCTCGTGGCGCGCTGTATCGAGGGCTCGTGGCGTTGCCGCTGGTCGCCGGACTCGCCACCGCGGGTTGGCTAGTCGCCGGACGCGATCAGCCCGCTCCCGTTCCGGCGCAGGCCGCGCTCACCGCGCCAGTGCCGACGCAGACCGTCAGCGGTCCATCGGTGCTGCAGGCGAGCGCCCCGGTGCAAGCGCAGGAACCGGCTCAGGGCGCGGCAGGCGGAGGCGGCGGTCCCGCTCCGCTGCAGAAGTGGGCGGATTCGCTCGCCGGACCGTTGGACATCCCGGCTCCCGCGTTGCTCGGCTACGCGAACGGCGAGCTGACCATGCGCAAGGAGCGCCCGGACTGTCACCTGTCGTGGGTCACCCTGGCGGGCCTCGGCGTCGCCGGAAACAACCACGGCCGCGGCGACGGTGCCGCGATGGGGCTTTCGACGCCGCAGTGGAAGAAGTACGGCGCGCAGATTTCCGGCATCGCGAACCCGGCGCTGTCCGACCCGTCGGCCGCCTCCGTCGCCGCGGGCCGCGCACTGTGCGCGAGCGGCGTCGACCTGTCCGCGGGCAATGGCTGGTGGAAGGCGCTGGCCGGGTATGAGAACGGCAGCGGCATGGAGCTGTTCCGGCAGCGAGTGCTCGGCTACGCCCAGCTGTACGCGACGCTTTCCCTGGACCCGGCGAAGTCGAACGCGCCGTCGGTGCACGCCGCGCGGTTCGCGCTCGGCCAGCTCGGCCTGCCGTACGTGTGGGGCGGCAACGGTCCCGACGCGGGCGCGGCCGGGTTCGACTGCTCGGGTCTCACCAAGGCTTCTTACGACAGCGCCGGGGTTTCCTTGCCGCGCACGGCGGACAGCCAGTTCCGTTCGATGCCGCCGGTTCCCGGCGGGCAGGAACCGCAACTGGGCGATCTCGTCTTTTACGGCAGCCCGGCGCACATCCACCACGTGGGGCTGTATCTCGGGAACGGCCTGATGATCAACGCGCCGACCGAGGGACAGGCGATCCAGATCCACACGTTCCACCGGCCCGGCGACGATTACGCCGGGGCGGGGCGTCCGGCGAACTGACGTCGAGCCTCCGGATCACTGGCAATATTTCCGTTTTCGCACGCAGCGCCCGTCTGTCGCTTATGCTCCGGAGCATTCTTCCTGACGGGAAAGGCACGCCATGTCCGCTCGCATTGTCTCCGTTCTTGCCGTGGGCGCTGCTCTGCTGATCACCAGCTGTTCCGGAGAAAGCGGCGGCACCGCCTCCCCCGCGCCCTCGTCCGCACCCTCCGCCGCGCCCGTGTCTTCTTCGGCTGCAAAGCCCTCACCGTCTACCTCTGCCGCGCCCTCGTCGTCGGTTGCTGAAGCCACCGGTGGTGACGCGGTAGAGCGATACGAAGCCTTCATGCACGCCGCGGGTAAGGAGGACCTCGCGACGGTCTGCGAGATCGCCGGTCCGGCCGCCAAGAAGGCGGAGAACGAGGGCATGGGCCCGTGCGAGAAGACGATGCCGATGGCGTTCCAGCTGATCTCCCCGACCCAGAAGAAGGCCCTGCAGACCGCCATGGTCGACCGGTCCAAGATCAAGGACGGGGCCGACAAGGTCGAGATTCCGGCGAGCGCGGTGAAGGCGTCCGTCAAGTTCGCCAAAAGCGACATCGGCGACGTGGTTATGGAGAAGCGCGGCGGCAAATGGTACGTAGTCGACTGACCCAATGCGCGGCACCGGCGCGGCGGGCTACTTCGGCGGCCTTGCGGTAGTGCTCGTCGGGCGGCAATCCCAGCCGGACGGCCAACTCGCCCAGGTAATAGGCGACTGGCCCTAGTGTCACCACGCCGGAACCGGCACCGGCCAGTTCGTTCTCCGCTGGGATCAGTCGCTCGTACAGCTCGCGCGCGTCTCCGGTCGCGGCAGTGAGGCAAGCGCGCAGTTCCAGGAACAGGTCCGGGCGATCTGGCGGCAGAGTGAAGTCCACGGTGGATTCCAGATCGTGTTGCAGGTAAAGGCAATGCCGGGCCAGCGGCAGCAGGCCACGGTCCACTCCGGACATTCCGCTGCCGGACAACCTGGCCGCGGCGCTGCGATAGGCGGCTTCCGCGGCGGCGACCGGGCCGGTGACGGCCAGGCGGAGCGCGCGGTACCAGTCGGTGAAGACGCTGACGAGCGGGAGGTCGTACTGCTCCCCCAGTCGATCCGCCGCGGTCGCGTGTTTGTCGGCGGCGGCGAAGTCGGCGAGCGCTGAGCGGGCTTGCATCAGCACGAGGTGACCGAGCACTTCGAACGTCACCAATCGGTGCCGGGCAGCGAGTTCGACCAGTTCTTCGCCGATCCTGGCGCGTTCCGGGGCCAGGCCAGCGCGGGTGAAGGTCTGCGTCCAGCGTGCGTTCAACGCCAACGCCAGCAGCGCCGGATCCTCAGCGGACCGCGCCAGTTTCTCCGCTTCGACGGCCGCGTCGTGGGCGCGTTGACCGCCTTCGTTGCGCAATTCCAACGCGATGGTCGCGAGCAGCCGAGCGCGGACGTACGGATCGGTGGCGTGGACGCGTTCGGCGGCGTCGGCGATGCGGCGGGCCAGCGCGGGGTCGTCGTTCTCGGTCCAGATTCCCGGCACGTCGAACGCGGTCAGAACCCGTATGGTCAAAGCGGAATCATCACCGGCGAGGTCCAATGCCTCGGCGCGGTAGCGACGCGCGGCGGCCAACGACCCGGTGAACGCGGACGTCCGGGCCAGGCCCATCAGCAATTCGACGCTACGCGGTCCTTGCGCCAGTGCGGCTTGCCAGAGTCGAAGCGCCTCGTGGGGCGCGAAATCCCATTCGGCGCGTTCCGCTGCTGCTTGCGCATAGGCGGTACCGCGGTCGTCTCCGGCGAGCAGGAAGTGGTGGGCCAGCAAGGAAATCTCGGATGGCCGACGACTCGCCAAAGCCTCGCCGACTTCACGGTGCAGCTGTGCGCGCCGAGCCAGTGAAAGGTCGTCATAAACAGCGTCGCGGACGAGCGCGTGCGCGAACCGGAATGCTCGCGGTCCGCTTTCAGTCAGAAATCCCGCCTGTACAGCGGTTTCCAGCTCGCCGAGGACGTCGCCGAGCAACCCGAGGTCGACGTCTGCGCCGATCACCGCGGCTTTCCCGAGCACCGCGCGCACGTGGTCGGGCAGCGCGGCAATCCGGTTCCGGACGACGTCGCGTACTCCGTCCGGGAGGTCGCCTTCGGCGTCCAAAGCGCGAGCTAGTTCCTTGACGAAGAACGGATTTCCGCCAGACCGTCGATGAATCACCGCGGCGGACTCCGGACCGACCAACTCAGCGACCGCCTCGACCGAAAGCCCGCCGAGATACAGCCGAACCGGGTCGGCGCGCGCGAGCCTGCCCAACGCAGCGGTCAGTTCCGTGGAGACTTCAGTGGTCCGATACGTCGCGATCAACAACACTGGAGCCGCGGTCATCGACGTCAGCAGCGCCAGAGTTTCCTCGCCCGCCCAATGCACATCGTCCAGTACAAGCAGCAGCGGACCCCGGCGGGCCACCTCCGCGATCCGCGCGGTCATCGCCTGATGCCATTCGAACCGCGCCACCGCCGGATCACCGCCCGCGGACCGCGGCGGGACCGGTTCGCCCAGCGCGGCGAGGATCCGCGTCCACGGCCAGGCGGGCGGCACCCCGGCACCGTCCGGATTCGCGCCCCACGCCGTCGTCCAGCCCAGCCGCGCGGCGAATTCCTCGACCAGCGCGGTCTTTCCCGCACCCGCCTCGCCGGACACGAGCACAAGCCGGAATCGCTTGCGGTCAGCCACTTCCGCCGCGACTTCGGCGAGCCGCGTCAGCTCCGCGTCCCGCCCGGCCAACCGGCCGGAAACCGACGGCGCCAATTGCGGAGCCTGCGCGAGAATGTCCTGCTCCACTTGCCGCAACGCCGGTCCAGGGTCAACGCCCAGCTCCGCCGCCAGCCCGGCCCGCGCCCGACGCAACGCGGCAAGCGCATCACCCTGACGTCCGGCGCGGTACAACGCGAGCGCCAGCAGCCGCCACGCTTCCTCGCGCAGCGGATGAGCGTCCACAAGGGACTCCAGATCCGGTACCGCTTCGGCGGCGCGGCCGAGATCCAGCAAGCCAGCCGCCCGCCGTTCCAAGGCGAGCAACCGAAGTTCGTCGAGCCGAGCCCGTTCGGAACGCGCCCACGGTTCGTCGGCGAACTCCGCGTACGGCTCGCCGCGCCACCAGCCGAGCGCCTCGTCCAGCTGCGCGACCGACGGCGTCCCCCGCAGCAAGACCTCGAACCGCCAGGCGTCAACCTGCTCCGGTTCAGCACGCAGCGCATACCCCGGCCCGGCGGTGACCAGCAGTTTCGCGGGCGTCCGCGGCGGGCGGTCCGGCTCCAGCGAACGCCGCAGCGCGCCGACGAAGGTCTGCACCGCGCCGACCGCGCCCGCTCGCGGCTCGGTCCACAACGCGTCGACCAGCGCGTCCGTCGAAACCACCTGTCCGCGGGCGACGAGAAGCCGCGCGAGCACCAAGCGATGCCGCGGCCCGGGCAGCGTCACCGGCCCGCGCGCGTCGTGGGCCGTCAGCGGGCCCAGCACCGAGAACGAAATGGTCATCGGTTCCGTACTGTAATCAGCTCAGTCGGCGCTGATCGGTTGCTGATCGGCCCGGCGCACGCTGGGTCGCATGAACTTCGACTACCAGCGGGTACCCGTCGCGGATGGCGTGTCCCTCAACGTGGCGGTCGCGGGCTCCGGCTCGCCGGTCGTCCTGCTGCACGGCTTCCCGCAGACCCACCTGATGTGGCGGCACGTCGCCGCCGACCTCGCCGCCGACCACACCGTGCTGTGCCCTGACCTGCGCGGCTACGGCGACAGCGACAAGCCCGCCGACACCGGCGAGACCTACTCGAAGCGCACCATGGCCGCCGACGTCGTCGCCCTCGCCCGCGCCTTCGGCCACGAACAGTTCGCGCTGGCCGGGCACGACCGCGGCGCGCTCGTCGCGATCCGCGCCGGCCTCGACCACCCGGATCACGTGTCCCACCTGGCCATCCTCGACGTGCTGCCGACGCTGGACATGTGGGACGTGCTGCACGGCGTCAGCGCGGCGGTCGCCTTCCACCTCTACCTGATGGCGCAGCCGCCCGGCCTTCCCGAGCAGCTGATCAGCGGCGCGCCGGACGCGTTCTTCGGCTACTTCCTCGACCAGTGGGGCGCCGACCCGGAGTCCATTCCGGCCGACGTCCGCGCCCGCTACCTCGAAGCGAGCCGGAACGCGGTCCCGTCGATCGTCGCCGACTACCGCGCCTCCGCGGGCATCGACCTCGAACACGACCGCATCGACCGCGACGCGGGCCGCCAATTGAAGATGCCGACCACGGTCCTGCAGCAGGGCTGGGGCGACGCGCTGGGCTTCGACGCGGCCGCGCTCTGGCGCGCGTGGGCACCGGACTGCGTGCACGAAACCGTACACAGTGGACATTTCATGGCCGAGACTTCCCCTGCCAGCGTTACGAAATCCCTGCGGGACCTGCTCGCACGCTGACCCTTCGAAAGTCGTGCCCCGGACGAGTGGTCGCCAGTAATTCACCCACCGACCGCTCTCCGGGACACCTCCGCCGTGGCACGGTCTATGCCGCTCCCACCTGAGCGCATTTCCCGACCGATCTTGGAGGACCTGTGTTCCGCAAGCGGATCGTGGCCGCCGTCGCGACGGCAATTCTCGGTGCGGCAACCGCCGCCCAACCAGCCTCAGCAGCGGCAACCGTGCCCACCTTCGACCACGTCGTGCTCGTGATGTTCGAGAACGAGTCGTCGACGTCGATCGACTCGACCACCGCGCCTTACTTCGCCTCGCTCGCCGCGCAGGGCGCGAACTTCACCGACTCCCACGCGCTCACGCACCCGAGCCAGCCGAACTACGTCGCGCTGTTCTCGGGCGACACCCAGGGCGTCACCGACGACACCTGCCCGCAAAACCTCGGCGCGGTGGACAACCTCGGTTCGCAGCTCGCCGGCGCGGGGAAGACCTTCACCGGCTACTCCGAGTCCATGCCGTCGGACGGTTACACCGGCTGCTCGTCCGGCGAGTACCGGCGCAAGCACAACAGCTGGGTCGACTTCTCGAACGTGCCCGCGTCGAGCAACGTGCGCTACTCGCAGTTCCCGTCGGACTACTCGCAACTGCCCAGCGTTTCGTTCGTGACGCCGAACATGTGCAACGACATGCACGACTGCTCGGTCGGCACCGGCGACACCTGGCTGAAGAACAACCTCGACGGCTACGCACAGTGGGCTAAAACGCACAACAGCCTGCTGATCGTGACGTTCGACGAGGACGAAGGCACCTCGACGAACCAGATCTACACGAGCTTCACCGGCGCGCACGTGAAGCAAGGGGACTACTCGGAGACGATCAACCACTACACCGTGCTGCGCACCATGGAGGCCGCCAACGGTCTCCCCGGCATCGGCAACGCGGCGAACGAGACGCCGATCTCCGACGCCTGGCAGTGACGCGCGCCGGTCGCGGCCGCCTCGCCGGGGCCGCGACCGGGGTGCGCCCAGCTGTGCCGAACTGGAATGTCAGACTGGTCCGACCAGCGGATCTGACAACCAGGGAGAGCGATGGGCGACGGGCAATCTGCCGCCGAGGTGCTCTCCGCGGAACTCGCCGCACTGCGCGCGCGGGCCGGGAATCCGTCATTTCGCAAGATGGCCGACCGCTCCGGGCAGATCTCGCACACCACGCTGCACGAGGCGGTTCGCGGTACCCGGTTCCCGTCGTGGGACACCACGCGCGAGTTCGTCCGGGCGTGCGACGCGGACGAACAGCAGTGGCGGCGACGCTGGGAAGAGCTGAAAGGCGTGCCGCCGGAACCTGAGATCGCCGAACCGGGAGAGATCGCGATCGTCAACCCGGCCGCGGAACGGGTGCTGATCACCTCGGACCCGATCGCCCCGGAGAAACCCCGCCGCCGCAAGTACGCGCTGGCCGCGGTCGCGTTCGTCGTCGTGCTGCTCGCCGCCGTCGCCGCGATCGTGGTGCCGAAGCTGACCAACGGCACCATGGTCGACGTCGGTGCGCGCCTCCCCGGCGACAACTCCCAGTTCGTCGGCGACGTGACCGTGCCCGACGGCACCGTGATCCACGTCGGCGAGACCGTCCAGAAGGTGTGGGAGCTGAAGAACACCGGATCGGTCGCCTGGCATCAGCGGTACCTGCAGCGGATGGACCTGCCGCCGGCCCCCGGCTCCTGCCGCACCCCGGACCGGGTGCTGATCGGCGACACCCCGCCCGGCGACCACGTGATGGTGAGCATTCCGCTGACCGCCTCGCCCGCGCCGGGGCGCTGCTGGATCGGCTGGAAGATGATCGACGCGAACGGCGCGGAGTTCTTTTCGACCCGCCGCCCGGTGTATGTACTGGTGACGGTCGTCTCCTGACGTGTGTCAGATTCTGTAAGACCTGGTCACCGGGGTACCGAACACCCCAGCCCGCTCGACAGGATGAGTGCCGCTGGGGGTCGGTCCGTGGCAGCTCGCGAACAGCGCTGCCACGGACCGCCGCATTCAGGCCGGTCGGCGGAACGTCGTCCGGTAGGCGCTCGGCGAAACCCCGAGCGCGGCTTGCAGGTGCTGGCGCAGCGACGCCGCCGTCCCGAATCCGCACGCCGCGGCGACCCGGTCGACCGGCAGCTCCGACTCCTCCAGCAACTGCCGCGCGCGCTCCACTCGCTGCTGGGTCAGCCACTGCAGCGCCGACATCCCGACCTCGTCCCGGAACCGCCGGGTGAACGTGCGCGTGCTCATCGACTCGCGCACCGCCAGGTCGCGCAGCGTGATCGCCTGGTCGAGATGCTCCAGCGCCCACGCCCGCGCGGCAGAGGTGGACGACGACCTCGGCTCCGGCACCGGACGGCGGATGAACTGGGCCTGACCGCCCTCGCGATGCGGCGAAACGACCGTGCCGCGGGCGACCTCGTTGGCGACCGTCGCGCCGAAGTCGCGGCGGATCATGTGCAGGCAGAGGTCGATGCCGGACGCGACGCCCGCCGAGGTGAAGACGTTGCCGTCCTCGGTGTAGAGCACGTCCGGGTCGAGCCGCACGCGCGGGTATTCGAGCTGGAACTCGCACGCCGAACGCCAGTGCGTGGTCGCGCGCCGGCCGTCGAGCAGGCCCATCGCGGCGAGCACGTACGCGCCGGTGCAGATCGAGGCGATCCGGCTGTCCGGGCACACCAGGCTCATCGCGTGCTTGAGCTGCGGGGTCAGCTGCCGTCCGGTGGGCTCGTACTCGAGCGACGACGCGGGCACGATCACCGTGTCGGCCTCGGCCACCGCCTCCGGTCCTTGCGCGACCGGGATCGTGAAGTCCGAGTCGGTGCGGATGTCGCCGGGCTCCGGCGTGCAGGTGACGACCTCGTACAAGCGCTCGCCGTCCCCGGATTTGGCCTGGCCGAACAGCCGGTGGACGATGCCGAGCTCCATCACGAGCATGCCGTGCCGCACCAGCACCGCGACCTTGTGCCGCTCCGGATGACGAAAAACAGCCATGGCCCGATTCTTGCACAAGGTGGCCATCGGGCCACTGTTTTGGCCGTTTCGCCGGTTGCACCCTGGCCTCATGAACGTCTTGTGGATCTACGCCCACCCCGACCCCGCCTCGCTCAACGGCGCGCTCCGCGACGAGGGCGTCACCACGCTGCGCGATCTCGGCCATGACGTGCGCGAATCCGATCTCTACGCGATGCGCTGGAACCCGATCGTCGACGAGATCGCGACCGTGCCCGAGGACGTCCGGATCGAGCACGAAAAACTCGGCTGGGCGGACACCGTCGTCGTCCAGTTCCCGCTCTGGTGGGCGGACACGCCGGCCATCCTGAAGGGCTGGTTCGACCGCGTTTTCGTGCAGGGATACGGCTACGACTACCGCGACGAAACCGGCCACACCCTGCGCTACGGCAACGGGGTGCTGGCCGGGAAACGCGCGATGGTCATCGTGACCGCCGGGGCGCACGAGGACAGCCTCGGCCCGCGCGGCGCGCACGGTTCGCTGGACGATCTGCTGTTCAACGTCCAGCACGCGACGCTCTTCTACACCGGCATGACGGTCCTGCCGCCGCTCAAGGTGACCGGCACGAACCGGATGACGCCGGAGAAGTTCGACTGCGTCGCCGAGCGGCTGCGCAAACGTTTGCACTCCCTGGAAACGACCGATCCGCTGCCGTATCGCACGCAGGACGGCGGCGACTACGACCGGCGGCTCGTCCTGCTGCCCGAGGTCGCCCCAGGTCAGACGGGGTACGCAGTGCACCTGACGGCTTGACCCGTATATACCTCCGTGGTTATATACGGGCATGGCGATCCTGCGAACCACTCCTGGCGGACGACCGAGCGTGAAACTCGAACGGACCCTGGCGCATCCGCCGGAGAAGGTGTGGCGCGCGGTCACCTCGCCGGAAGAGCTGGCGCACTGGTTCCCGGCCGCCGTCGCCCTGCCGGAAACCCCGGCCCCGGGCGGGAAGATCACGTTCACCTTCACCCAGACCGGGGACGTCAGCGAGGGCGAGATCCTCGGCTACCGGCCGCCGGAGGTCTTCGAGTTCACCTGGAACTCGGACCTGATCCGCATCGAGGTGTCGGCCGACGGCGCGGGCAGCAAGCTCGCCTTCACGCACGTTTTCAACCGCGGCGAACCGGACATCGCCCTGCTCGGCGCGGGACGGCACGTCACCGGCTGGGTCGCCTGCCTGGATTCCCTCGAAGCCGCGCTGGACGGCCGGGAGCCGGAGATGCCGACCGACTGGCACGCGCGGATGGTGCACTACATCGAGGAATTCGGCCTGGAGGACGGCGAAGTCCTGGACGGCGGGACGATCCGCTTCCGCCGCGACCTGGTCTGGCCGCCCGCCGAGGACGTCTGGAATCGGTTGCCGCAGCCGGAAGACGGCGCGGAGGTGCTGGAGTCGCGGTCGCCGGAGGTGCTGGCCCACACCTGGCTGCACGACGGGAAACCGGCTGGGCGCGTGCGGTGGGAGGTGACCGAGGATCCGCTGGACGGCGTGCGGGTGGAGCTGACGCAGACCGTTCCGGCGGAGCTCGCCGATCAACTGCCGGACCTGCTGACGACTCGACATGAGCAGCTGAACGCGTTGTTCGCCGGGACGTTCAAGGTGGAGCTGGAGCCTTGGTCGGCGGAGCGGCGCGCCGAGGTCAGGAAGCGGTACAGCTAGCCGAGAGCGGTGTTGTACGGCGAAAACCGCACCTCCGCCGGTCCCGGCAACGCCTTTCCGTGGAGCACCAGCCGCGGTGCCGGACCGTGGACCGCCAGCCCGCGCGCCTCGCACCACGCCGACAGCCCCGGGAACCGGTGGTCCACCGCCAGCCGGAGATCGCCCGGCGTGGTGCGGGCGATGCCGCGGATCAGTGCGCGAGCCTGCTCCTCGTCCGCGGCCACCACGGGACCGACCACCAGCACCCCGGCTTGCGCGGTGCCGAGCGCATAACCGTCGTCAGTTACGTAGACGTGGTCAGCCTCGAACAGCATGCGGTTCAACAATTCCCGCCGCGCGAAGCCTTGTGAAGCACTGTCCAATTCGTACACTCGCGCCACGTCCGCCGGACCGATCGGCCGCGCCGCTGGACCACCGTCGTCGGTGAACCGGCCGCGATGGTCGTTGCAGCCGCCGTCGAATTCGAAGCCCATCGATTCGTACAGCGGACGCGCGTTTTCCGTGGTGTGCAAGGACACCACCGCATCACCGGCTTCGTCGAGCGCCCGCGCGGTCACGCGACGGCCGAGCCCCTGCCGCGCGAACCGCTCCGCGACGACGACCATCGACACGCTCGCGGTCGGCCCGGTCCGGGTGAGCACCGCCGCCGCGGCGAGACCGCCGTCCGGGGCGTCGATGCCGAATCCGCGGCCGACGTCCAGCAGCATCGCCCATTTCCGCTCTTCGCGCGGCCACCCACGATCGGTTCCGAGGTCGAGGCAGGCGGACAGGTCGGCGGGCCCGAGCGAGCGGACCGAGGCGTCGGCGAGCAGCACGCTGCCCACCCTAGGCCGGAGAACGCCCGTCAGGGCCAGGCCGACGCCGAAAATTCAACTGACGCCCGGCATAGGCTTCGCTGGTGACCGACTCCGAAGTGCTGACCGTCCAGCAGGTTCTCGGCGACGGCCGGTTCGCCGAAGTCGGCGACGTGCGGCTGACCGAGACCGATTCCCGCACGGGTCATGTGGCCGTCGGGGGTGCGCTGGGACGTCCGCTGTGGGCCGGGCACAGCGTGGCGAGTTCGTCCGGCCCGACCGCGTGGAACCGTGTCGGCGTCTACCGCGCCGACACGCTCGAATGCGTTCACCTCGTGCGCCTGTATTGGCCGGTCAATGCGTTGGCGTTCCATCCGGAGCTGCCGATCCTGGCCATCGGCTCCGGGTCGTACGACGGCGGCTATTTCTACGAAGGCGAGCTAACCGTCCTCGACCTCGAATCCGGCCACGCGACCTCTTTGCTGAAGGACCGCCGTGAGGTCACCGGACTTCGCTGGCGCGACCGGCACACTCTCGACGCGAAAATTTCGGTTCCCACCGAGGACGACGAGAATGAGCTCGGCACCACCACGATGGACGTCGCCATCGCCGTGCCGGACTGGCGAGCGGCGAAGGCCCGTTCACTGCAGGTCAACGGCGTCGCTGTGGCACCGACTGCCACGCCGTTCGCCCCGGAAAAACGCCGACGGCAGGCGTGGGCGGTCGCCGCGTTGAGCGACGGGCGGATTCTCGCCAGTCTTGATCGGGTCGCCGTCGAGTGCTGGTCAGCCACCGGCGAACGGGAATGGTCCGTGCCCGCCTCGGGCGTCGGCTGCCAGCTCTACGTCGACCCCGCCGAGAACACCGCCGTCCTCAACACCTGGACTGGCTGGACCGGATCGGCCTCCACCGTCGAACGCGTCCGGCTGGCCGACGGACACGTCGAACCGGTCCGGACTCTCGACCGCCCCGCCGTGGTCGTCACCGACGAAACCGGACAGCTCGCGATCCGCCCCGAAACCGGGCCGACCGAGGTGCTGCCGTCGGACAGCCGGGTCGAACTCGGCCGCTACGACCTGATCAACCACTTCTTCGACATCCGCCGCGCCCCCACGCTGCTGTTCCTGCAAGGCATGGGCGCCCGAGCGCACGAGGACAAATGGATCGTCGCCTTCGATCCCACACGGCAACGAACCGAGCGCTTGTTCCCGCTGGAATGGGACGCGGCGCAAGGCAGGCAACTCTTCGGCGGCCCGGGCGTGTTCGTCGACGGCTCGATCGTCCACGCCACCGCGGTCCACAACGGAGCCGGACTCCTGCCGGGCAACTCCTGCGTCGTCCGCCGCTCCTATCCCGACGGAAAAGCCCAGTGGGTCTTCACCGCCGACCACCAGGTCACCGCGATGGACACCATCGGGTGCACCGTCTACGTCGCGTTCAACTCCGGCGAGATCGTCGCCCTCGACGCCACCGACGGCCAACTGCTCGGCAGGCAACACCTGCAGGTCAACGGGCACCCGGTCGTCCCGCTCTCGATGAGCGCGGCTGCCCCGAACCGGCTGATCATCGGCACACTCGACGGCCGCGTGCTGGTCTGCGACACGGCGGTGAGGGAGTCCTACGCCACACGCGCGGCAACCGCGCAGTAGCTAAGCTCCGCCACATGAGCAGTGCGACGCAGCCGCTCGGGACGCCGCCCGAGGGAGAACCGGACATCCACACGACGGCCGGCAAGCTCGCGGATCTCTACCGCCGCTACGACGAGGCCGTGCACGCCGGTTCGGCGCGCGCGATCGAGAAACAGCACGCCAAGGGCAAGAAAACCGCCCGCGAGCGGATCGATCTGCTGCTCGACGAGGGCTCGTTCGTCGAGCTGGACGAGTTGGCGCGGCACCGCTCCACGAACTTCGGGCTGGAGAAGAACCGCCCGTACGGCGACGGCGTCGTCACCGGGTACGGCACCGTCGACGGGCGTCCGGTGTGCGTGTTCAGCCAGGACGTCACCGTCTTCGGCGGCGCGCTCGGCGAGGTCTACGGCGAGAAGATCGTCAAGGTGATGGACCTGGCGATCAAGACCGGCCGTCCGATCATCGGCATCAACGAGGGCGGCGGCGCGCGGATCCAGGAAGGCGTCGTCTCGCTCGGCCTGTACGGCGAGATCTTCCGCCGCAACACCATGGCCTCCGGCGTCATCCCGCAGATCTCGCTGATCATGGGCGCGAACGCGGGCGGCCACGTCTACTCCCCCGCGCTCACCGACTTCGTCGTGATGGTGGACGAGACGTCGCAGATGTTCATCACCGGGCCGGACGTCGTGAAGACGGTGACCGGCGAGGACGTCACCTTCGAGGAACTCGGCGGCGGGCGCACGCACAACACCAAGTCGGGTGTCGCGCACTACCTCGGTTCCGACGACGAGGACGCCATCGCCTACGTCAAGGAACTGCTCTCCTACCTACCGCAGAACAACCTGTCCGAGCCGCCGGAGTTCGACGCCGACGCGCCGCCGGCCGGGTTCTTCGAGAACGTCACCGACACCGACCGCGAGCTCGACACGCTCATCCCGGACTCGCCGAACACGCCGTACGACATGCACGAGGTCGTCACCCGGGTGCTCGACGACGGCGAGTTCCTCGAGGTGCACGAGCTGTTCGCGCCCAACATCCTGGTCGGCTTCGGCCGGGTGGACGGCCAAAGCGTCGGCGTCGTCGCGAACCAGCCGACGCAGTTCGCCGGCTGCCTCGACATCGACGCGTCCGAGAAGGCCGCCCGGTTCGTGCGGACCTGCGACGCGTTCAACATCCCGGTGCTGACCTTCGTGGATGTTCCCGGCTTCCTTCCCGGCACCGACCAGGAGTGGAACGGCATCATCCGCCGCGGCGCGAAGCTGATCTACGCGTACGCGGAGGCGACCGTCCCGCTGATCACGGTGATCACGCGCAAGGCCTACGGCGGCGCGTACGACGTGATGGGTTCTAAGCACCTCGGCGCGGACATCAACCTGGCCTGGCCCACCGCGCAGGTCGCGGTGATGGGCGCGCAGGGCGCGGCGAACATCGTGCACCGCAAGACGCTGGCCAACGCGGCGGCGGAGGGTCGCGATGTGGACGCGTTGCGCGCCGATCTGATCCAGGAGTACGAGGACACGCTGCTGAATCCGTACGCGGCGGCCGAACGCGGCTACGTCGACTCGGTGATCGTGCCCGCGCACACCCGCGGCCACGTCGCCAAGGCGCTGAGCCTGCTGCGCGGCAAGCGCGAATCCATGCCGCCCAAGAAGCACGGCAACATCCCCCTGTGAGGTCGCGATGACGGACGCTCCCCTGCTCCGCGTAGTCCGCGGCAACCCGGACGACGCCGAACTCGCCGCGCTCACCGCGGTGGTGGCCACTGTCGCTTCGGCGTCGGCGCCCGCTCCGGCGCGGCGTCGTACGTCGTGGTGGGGCGACCGGTCGACCGCGGTGCACGCGCCGATCGCGGCTGGTGACGGGGCCTGGCGCGCCTCAGCTCTGCCTCGCTGAAGTCTCTCTGGTTGATCCCGGTTTCCGAGCCGGGATCGACTTTGCGCCCACCTGCTAGACTCATTTTCTAAAATTGGATTTTGAGTCAAAGGCGGCAGCGTGGACGAGCACCTCATCCGGGAAACCGAGAAGATCGCGGTCGCGGTCGGCCGGATGTTCCCCGGGCTGTGCGAGGTCGTGCTGCACGACCTGCGGGATCCCGACCACGCGATCCGCGCGATCGAGAACAACCTGTCCGGCCGCCAGGTCGGCGATCCGGCGACCGAACTCGGGCTGCAGCGGATCAGCGACCCGGACTACCCGAGCGTCCTGCAGAACTACGCGAACCAGTTCCCGGACGGGCGGCCGGTCAAAAGCACGTCGATCGGCATCAAGAACGCCGAGGGCGAGTACATCGCCGCGCTGTGCCTGAACCTGGACGTCTCGGTGTTGTCGCCGCTCACGCACACGCTGACCAACCTGGTCGCTGCTGACGCCACGCAACCCGATGTCGTCGAAGACCTGCGTTCCCGTACCTCGCGTGAGCTGCGGGAACGGATCGAACGCGCGGCCGGTGGCAGCCCACGTTCTCTTTCCCGCGACGCCAAACGCGACCTGGTCCGCCGGTTGCGCGACGAGGGGTACTTCGAATCCCGCGACGCCGCCCAGATCATCGCCGACCTGCTCGGAGTATCCCGGGCGACCGTCTACAACTACGCGAAATGAGCCTGTCGATGACCGAAATCGTTCTGCGCGACAGTCCTGAACTTTCCGCACCCGGAGGGCATTACTCGCACACCGCGCAGTACGGCGGGATGGCGTTCGTCTCCGGGCAACTGCCCATCACCAGCGACGGGACCCGGCTGGTGGATGAGCCTTTTTCCGTGCAGGCCAAGCAAGTTCTGGCCAACCTCGACGCGTGTCTCGCCGCTGCTGGCACGGGCCGGGATCGGCTGCTGTCGGTCACCGTATACGTGACCGACATGGGCGACTGGCCGGAGTTCGACCGGATTTACCGTTCCTGGCTTGGCGATCATCGCCCGGCGCGCGCGGTCGCCGGGTCGAGCACCCTCCACTTTGGAGCGAAGGTCGAGGTGCAGGCAATTGCCGCCGGCTGAGGAAACTCTGGCTGATCCGGACACGCCGTTCGCCGTCGTCGAGCTGTCACGCGCCCAGCGCAACGCTGAATTCTTAGCGCAGCGGATGCGCGAACTCGGCGTTTCCCTGCGCCCACACACCAAAACGGCGAAGGCGTTGCCCGCTGCCGCGTTGATGCACGGCGGCAAGCCAGGCCCGATCACGGTGTCGACGCTGGCCGAAGCAGAAGCCTTCGCCGACGGCGGCTACACCGACATCACCTACGCCGTCGGCATCGATCCGCACAAGCTCCCGCGCGTGATTTCGCTGCTGCGACGCGGAATCACCGTGCGGGTGCTGCTGGACAGCGTCGCGCAAGCCTCTGCGGTAACCGCTGCAGCACGCGAAGCCGAGTTACGCATTCCGTCACTGATCGAGGTCGACTGCGACGGTCACCGTGGTGGCGTACTACCCGAAGACCCCGCGCTACTCACCATCGGACGACAGCTGCACGACTGTCTCGACGGTGTCCTCGTACACGCCGGTGAGTCCTACTTCGCGACAACCCCTGCAGCGCAGCGCGAAGCCGCCGCGCACGAGCGTGACGTCGCTGTCGCTGCAGCACAACGCCTTCGCGACGAAGGCCTGTACGCAGGCACAGTCAGCGTCGGCTCCACCCCGACCGCACACGCAGCCGACGACCTCACTGGCGTCACCGAAGTCCGCGCTGGCAACTACATCTTCTTCGACCTGGTGATGGCCGGACTGGGCGTCTGCAGCGTCGAAGACCTAGCGCTGTCCGTGGTCGTCACCGTGATCGGACACCGCCCCGAGCACGGCTGGATCCTCACTGACGGCGGCTGGATGGCGTTGTCGCGAGACCGAGGCACCGCGAATCAAGCCGTCGACCAGGGATACGGCTTGGTCGCCGACCTCGACGGCACTCTGGTGCCCGGTCTCGTAGTGACCGGCGCGAGCCAGGAACACGGAATCCTCACCGCGCGCGACGGGCATCCGCTGCCCGACCTGCCGATTGGCACCCGCCTGCGCGTCCTGCCCAACCACGCCTGCGCCACGGCCGCACAACACGGCAGCTACCGGATCGTGGAGAACGGCCGCCTCACCGGCACCTGGCAGCGAATGAGCGGCTGGTGAATCAACGTCCGCGCTGAGCCCAATCCGGAGCGTCAGCGCCCGCGTGCGCCAACAGCTCCTCCCGGGTGATCGAACCGAGCGGGCCGACTCCGCGCAGCAACAGGTAATCGCCCGCGTCGGCCTGGTCGTGCTCGATCTCGACGTCCTCGGCGTGATAGCTGTCGGTCCAGACGATCCGGACCTGGCAGCCGCCGTTCTGGGTGAGCGCGTGCACCTGCTGGACGGTCGCGAGCCGCGCCATCGGTTCCGATTCCCATCGCTGCTGCAGGAATCGCCAGCGCGAGGCCTGTTCGGCAGCCCGCAACCGCTGATCCAGCCCGCCCGCGCGGTCCCGGAAAATCCAGACAATCCCGGCCATGACCGCGGCGGCCACAGCCAGCCCGACCAGCCACCAGACCGTTCCCATGTCTCCAGGAGCCTACTCGGGCTGATGCTCCCGGAGGTATCGCTCAACCAGGCCATCTGTGAATTCCGGCGGCACCGGAGCGCCGGTGACCAGCACGCGGTAGTGGATCGGCCCGACGAGCTGTTCGACCGCGCTGTCCAGGTCAGTGTCCGACGGCAGTTCGCCGCGAGCAACGGCGCGTTCGAGCGGCAGCCGGTCGCGCGCGTGCTGGCCGCGGATGTGGTCCTCGCGCAGCAGCCGGGCCAGGTCCGGATCGTGCTGGGCCTGGCCGAGCAGCGTGCGGAACACCGCACCGGCGTCGGCGGTGGTCAGGAAGGACGCGATCGCGGCGAGGTGCGCGCAGAGGTCCTTGCGGAGGTCGCCGGTATCGGGCGGGGTGAGTTCCTCGACGAGGTCGTCGCCGAGGGCTTCGAGCAGAATGTCCACTTTGGACGGCCACCAGCGGTAGACGGTCTGCTTGCCGACGCCCGCCCTGGCCGCGATGCCCTCCATGGTGAGCCGGGCGAAACCGACCTCCACCAGCAGATCGTCGACCGCGTGCAAGACCGCGCGGCGCGCGTTCTCGCTGCGGCCGTAACGGTTCCCGTGATGCCGGCGCTCGCCGGGCTCAGTGACGTCGCCCACGTGCCGGAGTCTAGCCAAGACGCAACGTCTCGTCTAGCGTAGAGCGCACCAGCTCACTAGGGGGTTCTCAGTCATGTGTTCCGCGTGCGGGGTGCCGACGCACCAACCCGAAGCCGAGGCTGCCCCCGCGGCCCCGCGCAAATTCGCCGCGCTCTACAACAAGGATTGCCGTCCGTATCTGATCGGCACCGGCCTGGCGATGATGGCCGACAACGTCGAGCACGTCATCACCTACTGGGTGCTGTGGGAGAAGTTCCAGTCGCCCGCGCTGACCGGGTTCGAGGTGATCAGCCACTGGGTGCCGTTCCTGCTGTTCTCGGTGTATTTCGGCGGGCTGGCCGACCGGCACGACTGCCGCCGGATCATCCAGGCCGCGCAGGTGCTGTTCATGGCGGTGTCCGCGGCGTGGGGCGTGCTGATCCTCACCGACACCCTCGAGGTGTGGAGTGCCTGCGTACTGCTGATTTTGCACGGCTGCGCGGGCGCGATCTGGGGCCCGGGCGAGCAGCTGATGCTGCACGATTTCGTCGGGCCCGCCGAATTGCCGAGCGCGGTCCGGCTCAACGCCACCTTCCGCAGCCTGGGCATCCTCTTCGGCCCGGTTGTCGGCTCGGCCCTGCTCCTCGGCCTCGGGCCGGTGGCGGGCATCTTCGTGAACGTCGCGTTCTACCTGCCGCTGACGGTGTTCCTGTTCCGCACCAAGTTCACCGGCCACACCCGAGACGGCGGAATCATCCGCCGGCCACGGGTCGGGCTGATGGATTCGGTGCGGATCCTGAAGGACATCAGCGGGAATCCGACGATGGTCGGGATGATCATCCTCGCCGGGCTCGGCGCGTTCTTCGTCGGCGCTTCGATGCAGAGTTCGATGCCGATTTTCGCGCAGGACCTCGGCGCGGGCAGCGCCGGAACCGCGTACGGCGTGCTGCTGTTCGCCAACGGCGCGGGCGGCGTGATCGGCGGAATCCTGCTGGAGGCGACCGGAAAGATCAAACCGAACGTGCCCGCGGCGGTGATCAGCACGGCGGTCTACGGGATCTCGAGCCTGTTCTTCGCGATGACCGCCAGCTATCCGATCGCGGTGGTGCTGCTGGTGATCGGCGGAGTGGCGAACCTGGCGTCGATGTCGATCGGTCAGACCGTCGTGCAGCTGCTGGCGAAACCGGAGGAACGCGGCCGGGTGATCGGCGTGTACAGCGTGTCCGCGAGCGGTCTTCGCGCGGGCAGCGGATTCACCGTGGGGCTGCTCGGTTCCGCCGTCGGGGTGCACTGGTCGTTGGGCCTCAGCGCGGCCGCGCTGACCGTCGGCACTGGGATCGCGGGCTGGTATTCACTGGGCAGTCGCCGGGCACGGCAGCTGCATCAAGTCACCGACTGAGCCGGTCCCGAAGCCGGTCTACCTCGTCCGCGGCCAGTCCGGCGCGGACGAGGTATTCGGTGACGTCGAATCCGTCGAGGGTCTTTATGACGGCTTCGCGGATGGTCGTTTGGCGGCGGGCCAAGGCTGCTTCGAGCAGCTCCGTTTGGTCTTCCACGCCTAGCGCGCGGTACAGCGGGAGGACGGCTTCGGTCGAGAGCGCGTAGTCAGCGGCGATGGTTTCCGGGTCGACGTCGGCCAGGGCCAGCAGGAGGAGCGAGACGAGGCCGGTGCGGTCCCGTCCGGAAGTGCAGTGGAAGAGCACTCCGACTTCTGCTTGGGCCAGTGCTCGCAGGACGGTTGCGCAGCGTTCTGCTTTGCGGTCAAGGAAAACGCGGTAGTACAACGGGGTTCCGTCTAGCTGTTCGTCGGCGATGTACTGCCAGAACTCGGTGTCTTCGATGTCGTCCAGCGGGACTTCGCGGCGCGTCATCCCGGACGGCACGGTGGCGGCATAGGTGCTGATCTCGGCGAGGTTGCGCAGGTCGATGACGGTGCGCAGGCCGGATTCTCGCGCGCTGGCCCAGCCCTCTTCGGTGACGAACCGGAGACTGGCGGACCGGTAGAAGCACGCGAGTTCGGTACTGCCGCCGGATCGGGTCGGGAGACCGCCGAGGTCTCGAGTGTTGAAGAAGCCTTCCCAGTCGACTGCCCGGTTCTCGCCCATGAGCCGATCTTGGCCCGGGTTGTCGGTCGCGGACAGCCTTTCGGGGCCGCGAAAGGGCCGTCGAACAGGCGATCCCCGGTTTTTGTCGGTGGTCTTGGCTACGCTCTCCCCATCTCGCAGCACCCATCACCGTCAGCCACAAGCTGCTCACCAGCTCAGATCACACTGGACCGCAGCTTGATCCACACCGTATAGTCCACGTGGAATAACCCACTTGGTATCACTCGATTGGATTCCTGGAGGAACACCGTCATGGTCGCGGCCAAGCTCACGGCGCTGGGCGTCGCCGTGCTCGAGCTGCTGCACGAGCGGCCGATGCACCCGTACGAAATGGCCCAGCTGATGCGGGAACGGCACGTCGAAGCCCGCGTGAAGCTCAAGGCGGGCTCGCTCTACCACACGGTGGATCGGCTGCAGCGCAACGGTTTCGTCGACGTCGTCGAAACCCAGCGAGACGGCAGGCGGCCGGAGCGCACGGTGTATGCGATGACGGCCGCGGGCAAAGACGCCTTCCAGGAACGAGCCCGGCAAATGCTGGGCGACGTGGTGCCGGACTACAGCGACGTACTCAGCGGGCTCGCCGTGATCGACGATCTGGGGCGCGACGTGGCGCTGCTCGAACTGGAGCACCGGATGACCGCGCTGCGCGCGGCCGTGGCCTCCGACGAGGTGCTCATCGACCGGCTGGAATCCGACGGCACCCCCGACGTCTATTGGCTCGACTTCCGCTACAGCGCGGCACAGCGGAAGTTCGAGCTCGCGTGGATCGAGCAGCTGTCCGCGGACCTCGACAGCGGCCGGATCCCTTTCCAGGACAAGAAACTCAAGCTCAAGGAAGACCATGACCGCAAGACCAGTTAACCCGTGGGCCGCGCTCAGCGCGCTCTGCATCGGGTTCTTCATGATCCTGCTGGACACCACGATCGTGTCCATCGCGGTGCCCGCCATGCTGCAGCACCTCGGAGCCGGGCTGAACTCGGTGGTGTGGGTGATCAGCGTCTACCTGCTCACCTACGCCGTGCCGATGCTCTTCACCAGCCGCCTCGGCGACCGCTTCGGCCCGAAGCGCGTCTTCGTCGCCGGGCTCGTCGTGTTCACCGCGTCGTCGCTGTGGTGCGGCCTGTCCGGCAACGTCGAGATGCTGATCGCCGCCCGTGCCGTGCAAGGCCTCGGCGCGGCGCTGATGACGCCGCAGACGCTCGCGTTCATCAGCCACCTGTTCCCGCCCGCGAAGCGCGGCGCGGCGATGGGCGCGTGGGGCGGCGTGGCCGGCCTGGCCACGATCACCGGCCCGCTGCTGGGCGGCGTGCTGGTGCAGCACCTCGGCTGGGAGTGGATTTTCTACGTGAACGTGCCGATCGGCGTCGTCGCCATCGCGCTCACGCTGTGGCTGGTGCCGGACTGGCAGCCGAAGCACTCGCACTCGTTTGATCTGCTCGGCATCCTGCTGTCCGCGGCCGGACTGTTCTGCATCGTGTTCGGCGTCCAAAATGGACAGCAGTACGACTGGGGCACCGTGTTCGGCGGCATCACCGTCTTCGAAATCATCGGCGCTGGCGTAGTACTCCTGGTCGCCTTCGTGCTGTGGCAGCACCGCAACCGCCGCGAACCGCTGGTCCCGCTGGCGGTGTTCGCGAACCGCAACTTCTCCGCTGGCACGCTCACCGCGACCACCGTCGGCTTCACGATGACCGGCATGTTCCTGCCGCTGATCATCTACATCCAGACGGTGCTCGGCCTCTCCCCCACCATGGCCGGTCTTCTCACCGCCCCGATGTCACTGCTGTCCGGCGTGATCGCCCCGTTCGTCGGCCGCGCCTCAGACCGGCTCAACGGCAAGTACCTGGTGATGGGCGGCCTCGCGCTGCTGGCCGCGGGCGTGGGCATCATCGCGCTGCAAGCCCGTCCGGACACCAGCCCGTGGGCGCTGATCCCGGCCCTGCTGGTGTGCGGCCTAGGCGTCGGCTGCATCTTCTCCCCCATGAGCAACCTGACGATGGCGTCGGTAGAACCACGGCTCACCGGCACTGCCTCGGGCATCTTCAACACCGCCCGCCAGGTAGGCGGAGTCCTGGGCAGCGCCGCGATCGGCGTGCTCCTGCAAGCCCGGATCAGCGCTTCCATCACGAGCGAAGCCGCCACCGCCGCCCAGCAACTGCCAGAGCAATACCGCGCGCCGTTCACCGAAGGCATCGCCCACGCCGCCGCCTCCACCGGAGAATTCGGCTCCTCGGGCGGCCCGGCCCCGATCCCCGGCCTCCCGGCGGACATCGCCGCCCAAGCAGGCCGCCTCGCCGGGGAGGTAGTCCACAGTGGACTCACCGACGCCGCCCGCGCGACGCTGATCCTGCCGATCGTGGTGCTGGTACTGGGAGTCCTGTCAGCAGCGGCATTGCGCCGGGTGACTCCCCGGTCGCACACGCCGGCGCCGACCGCCCCGACCCCGGAACCGGCCCGATGAACGACTGACCCCGACCTGCCCCGGCTCGGCAAACCCAGCCGGGGCAGGGACTTCGGGAAGGACAACGCGAGCAGGAAGGACAAGGCAGGGCAAGCCGAAGCGCCTGAACCGGACAGGATCCTGGCAGGGCCGCGCCGGTATCGGCGGCGACGGCGTGATCCGCGGCAAGGTGGCGCTGCGCGCGTACTGGGCCGAAGGGCTGCGCCGGAGCCGGACAGGATCCGGGCGGGGCCGGGTCGCCGCGGGCCGAGGCAGCACAGCCCGGAACTTTCGGCGAGAAAGCCGGGGCGAACCGGACGGTGTGGTCCGAACGCGCCGCGCATCGCGCAGCAGCGATGTTGCGATGTTGCGATTGCGGTGCACCACAAACCCCGCCCGGGCAGTCCGCGCAATGCGGCCGCAACGTCTCTCGATCCCCAGCGACATCGCAGCCCGTTCCTCGCCCGCACTCCTCGTCCCCGCACCGTGCTCGCGCCCCTCGCCCCCGTTCCTCGCCCGCACTCCCCGTCCCCGCTCCTCGCTCCTCGCCCGCGCTCCCCGTCCCCGCTCCTCGCCCGCGCTCCCCGTCCCCGCTCCTCGCCCGCGCTCCTCATCCCCCATTCCTCGCCCGCGCTCCTCGCCCGCGCTCCTCGCCCCCGCACCGCGCTCGCCGCTCGCCACACCCCACGCCACGCACCACGCACCACGCACCGGAATCACCCAACTCGGCAACCTGGCGCACAACCCCGCCCCCGAATCCCGGCCCCCACGCGAACCCGCCAGCCCGGGTCACAACCCCACACCCCACCCAGCCGAGGTAGCGTTCGCGACCGTGCGTCTAGTCCTCGCCTCCCAGTCCCCCGCCCGTCTCTCCGTGCTGCGCAGCGCCGGTCTGGACCCGGCCGTCGTCGTGTCCGGCGTCGACGAAGACGCCGTCGCCGCCGCGCTCACCGACCCGGCGCCCGCCGAGCTCGTCACGGCGCTCGCCAAAGCCAAGGCCAACGCCGTCGTCGAGATGGTTTCCGAACAGGACGCCGTGATCGTCGCCTGCGATTCCATGCTTTCCATCGGCGGCGAGATGGTCGGCAAGCCCGCCAACGCCGAAGTCGCGAAGCAGCGCTGGGCGAGGATGGCGGGCAGCTCCGGCGTCCTGCTCACCGGGCACGCCGTGGTCCGGCTCGACGGCGGGCAGCGCACCAAGGAAGCCTCCGGCACGCGGTCCACCACCGTGCACTTCGCCAACCCCAGCCAGGCCGAGATCGACGCCTACGTCGCGACCGGCGAACCGCTGCACGTCGCGGGGGCGTTCACGCTCGACGCGCTCGGCGGGTGGTTCGTCGAGGGCGTCGAGGGCGACCCCTCCAGCGTGATCGGGATCAGCCTTCCGCTGCTGCGGCAGCTCCTCGCCGAGGTGGGCGTCAGCGTCACCGAGATGTGGAAATAGTTCACATACTGGGACGATGTGTCACTCGGACGAGTGATCAGGGAAAGTCGATCCCGGCCCGCATCCGGGCCAGCGGAAACTCTCGACCTCCCTGGGGTGGCACATGTCCTTCGTCAGGACGTACACCAAACCGCGCGTGTTCGCCGCGGCCGTGCTCGGTTCGCTTGTCGTGGGCGCCGGCCTCGGCGTGCTCGCGCGGACGACCGAAGCCGGCTGGCTGACCGACACCCTCGACCACATCGGCACGATCTTCACGACCCTGCTGCAGATCGCGGTCATCCCGCTGGTCTTCACCGCGATCGTGGTCGGCATCAACAGCCTTCGCGGCCTCGGCGGCGGCCGCACCGCCGCGCGGCTCGGCGGCAAGACCGTGCTGTGGTTCGCGATCACGTCGCTGATCGCCTCGCTGGTCGGGATCGCGATCGGCAAGCTGTTCAACCCCGGCTCCGGCGGGCTCGGCGAGGGCGTCGCAGCCACCGCGAAGAACGCCGACAAGGCCGCGAAGAGCATGAGCCACTGGGGTTCCTGGGACGCCTTCATCAAGGGCCTGCTGCCGGAGAACTTCTTCTCCGCCTTCGCCGAGGGCAGCACGCTCCAGGTGCTCTTCCTCGCCGTCGTGATCGGCGCCGCCGCCTACAGCCTTGGCGACAAGGCGAAGCCGTTCGTCGACTTCACCACCAGCGTCTTCGAAATCATCCAGCGCTACCTCGGCTGGATCGTGCGGCTCGCGCCGATCGGCATCATCGGCCTGATCGGCGCCGCGGTCTCCAACTACGGCGACGCGCTGTTCCGCCCGCTGCTGTCGACCACGCTCGCGGTGTACGTCGGCTGCCTGCTGATCCTGTTCGTGGTCTACCCGATCCTGCTGCAGTTCGTCGCCAAGGTGAACCCGCTGACGTTCTTCGCCAAGGCGGGCACCGCGATCCAGTTCGCGTTCGCTTCGCAGTCCAGCTCGGCGACGCTTCCGCTGACCCGCCAGTCCGCGGTGAACCTCGGCGTCGACCCCGGGTACGCCGCCTTCGCCACCCCGCTCGCCAGCGCGACCAAAATGGACGGTTGCGCCGCGGTGTTCCCGGCGATCGGCGCGATCTTCATCGCCAACCTCTCCGGGGTGCCGCTGAGCTTCGGGCAATACGTCGGCATCGTGGTCGTCGCCGTGCTCGGCGCGCTGGCCACCGCGGGCACCACCGGCTGGCTGACCGCGCTCACCCTGACCACCGCGTTCATCGGCCTCGACGCCAAGCAGGTCGCGATCGGCATCGCGCTGATCTACTCGGTGAACCCGATCATGGACATGATGCGCACCGCTACGAACGTCGCGGGCCAGATCGTGGTCCCGACCATCGTCGCCCGCAGCGAGGGCCTGCTCGACGAGGAAATCCTCAACACCCAGACCGCTCGGCCGAACCACCGCGACGAGGGCGGCGCCGCCCGTCCCGCGACCGCCTGACGCTTCGTGCGCGGCGATCCCGGCGGGAACCGCGATCGCCGCTCACGAGTTGCCGGAACACCGCCGCAGCTGGGATTTCTTCAGCTCGACGTCCGGCCAGCCGCGGAAATTCGACGGCGAGGTGACGGTGCTCGTGCAGCCCATCACCTCGCCGTCGAGTTCGTACACCTCCGCCACCACCGGGGCCGCCTGGCAGCGCGGCGAGCCGGACACCGCCTGCGGGCATTCGTGCCGGACGACGATCACGTCCGGACGGCCGTCCTGGCTCACGTCGTAGAGCGACAGCGAACCCGCGTCGGAGAAATACGGCTTGCCGTAGTCGCGCCACACCCCGCCGGACGCGGTGAGCAACTCGCCGTACGAACCGCCCGCCGCGTCGCCGCGGATCAGGCACGCGGCGGTCGATCCGTCGACGCAGCGCAGGGAATTCGCCGTCAGCTTCGCGCCCAGGTTCGTGATCGCCAGTTCGAACTCGGTGCCCGGCTGCTGCCCGACCTGGACCCGGCCCCATCCGCCCGCGGCGTCCGCCAGCAGCACGACCGGGGTCCCGCCGACGCTCATCGCCGCCAGCTGCTTGCAGGGGCCGTTCCCGCAGGTAGCGGACGATCCGTTGACCGGAGCCGCCGCGGGCTCGCGCGGCGCCATGGTGACCGCGCCGTCCGGCTTCGGGCGCAGCACGACGACCACCACGAGCGCCGCCGCCGTCACCACCGCCGCGAGAACGGCGGTGAGCAGCGCGGATCGCGGGATGCGCTTCGGCCAAGTCCCCATATCCGAGACTGTAAGCGACCTTGCGCACCGTGTCCGTCTATGTTGTCGGAGTGACGAACCCCAATCTGCCCCCGGCGCTTTACCTGCCGACCGGCCCCACCGGCCCGACCACCGACGGCCAGACCGGAGCCAACGTCGAACTGCGCCGCACCCCCGACGGCCGCACCGCGCTGGTCGCGTTCACCGCGCTCGACCGGCTCGTCGACTGCTGCGGCGAGCACCAGCCGTGGATCCTGGTCAACACCGAGAACCTGGCCCTGGTGCACCAGGTCAACCCCTACGACGTCATCGTGCTCGACTCCGAACTACCGGCCGAACTCCGGCATCAGGCCCCGGCCGGACGGGTATAAACAGGACCGAACTGGGTGGTCCACCTCTCAATCCAGGCTCTGTCCTGGTCCGTAGACTCCCGGTTGACCAGCAGCGCGGCGACGGGCACGGGAGGTATGTGGTGAGCGAGCAGGACACCGCGAGCACAGGCGGTCCGGTGACCAAGATCCTGGTCGCGAACCGGGGCGAGATCGCGGTTCGCGTGATCCGGGCCGCGAAGGACGCGGGCTTGCAGAGCGTGGCCGTGTACGCCGACCCGGACCGCGACGCTCCGCACGTGCGCCTCGCCGACGAGGCGTTCGCCCTCGGCGGGAACACCGCGGCCGAGAGCTACCTCGCGATCGACAAGATCCTCGACGCCGCCAAGCGGGCAGGCGCCGACTCGGTCCACCCCGGCTACGGCTTCCTTTCCGAGAATGCCGAGTTCGCCCAGGCCGTCCTCGACGCGGGCCTGACCTGGATCGGGCCGAGCCCGCAGTCGATCCGCGACCTCGGCGACAAGGTGACCGCGCGGCACATCGCGACCCGCGCGGGCGCGCCGCTGGTGCCCGGCACCAAGGAGCCGGTGAAGGACGCCAGCGAGATCGTCGCGTTCGCCGACGAACACGGCCTGCCGGTCGCGATCAAGGCGGCGTTCGGCGGCGGCGGCCGCGGCCTGAAGGTCGCCCGTACTCGCGAAGAAATCCCCGAACTGTTCGAGTCCGCGACGCGCGAGGCGGTGGCCGCGTTCGGCCGCAGCGAGTGCTTCGTGGAGCGCTACCTCGACAAGCCGCGACACGTCGAGGCGCAGGTGCTGGCCGACCAGCACGGCAACGCGATCGTCGTCGGCACCCGCGACTGCTCGCTGCAGCGCCGCCACCAGAAGCTGGTGGAAGAGGCCCCCGCGCCGTACCTGTCCGACGACCAGCGCGCCCGGATCCACGAGTCCGCCAAGGCCATCTGCAAGGAGGCCGGCTACTACGGCGCGGGCACCGTCGAGTACCTCGTCGCGGTCGACGGCACCATCTCCTTCCTCGAGGTGAACACCCGGCTGCAGGTCGAGCACCCGGTCTCGGAGGAGACCACCGGCATCGACCTGGTCCGCGAGATGTTCCGCATCGCGCGCGGCGAGAAGCTCCGGATCACCGAGGACCCGGTGCCGCGCGGCCACTCGATCGAGTTCCGCATCAACGGCGAGGACGCCGGCCGCGGCTTCCTGCCCGCGCCGGGCACGGTCACCAAGTTCGTGGCCCCGTCCGGGCCGGGCGTGCGCGTCGACTCCGGCGTCGAGTCCGGCAGCGTCATCGGCGGCCAGTTCGACTCGATGCTCGCCAAGCTCATCGTCACCGGTTCGGACCGGCAGAACGCGCTCGAGCGCAGCCGTCGCGCGCTGGCCGAGTTCGAGGTCGAGGGCATGGCCACGGTGCTGCCGTTCGACCGCGTGATCGTCGACGACCCCGCGTTCATCGGCGACGACAACGGCTTCAGCGTGCACACCCGCTGGATCGAGACCGAGTTCGACAACAAGATCGAGCCGTTCGTCGCGCCGGACGTCGAGGCCGAGGAAGAGGCGCCGCGGCAGAACGTCGTGGTCGAGGTCGGCGGACGCCGGCTCGAGGTGTCGCTGCCGGGCGGGTTCGCCCTCGAAGGCGGCGGCGCGCCCGCGGCGACGAAAGCCAAGCCCCGCAAGCGGGCCGGCGGCGCGAAGGCAGCGGTGAGCGGCGACGCGGTCACCGCGCCGATGCAGGGCACCATCGTGAAGATCGCGGTCGAGGAAGGCCAGCACGTCGAGGCGGGCGAGCTGATCGTGGTACTCGAGGCGATGAAGATGGAGAACCCGGTAACCGCGCACAAAGCGGGCACTGTCACCGGGCTTTCGGTCGAGATCGGCTCCGCGGTCACGCAGGGAACGCAACTGTTGGAACTCAAGGACTGAAGTTGTGCTGAATGTCGTGGGTGCCGCGCGCTCGCGCGGCCTACCATCGACAACGTGACTGAGGTTCCGTCTCCGCAGCTGCGGATCAGCGACCAGGAGCGAGAGTCCGCGCTGAATGCGCTCGGTGAGCACATGAGCGCGGGGCGGATCGACATCGACGAGTTCGGCGAGCGCTCCGCCCGGATCACCGCGGCCAAGACCCGCGGCGAACTGGGCGAACTGTTCAACGACCTGCCGGTGCCGCATCCGGTGTTCGGCGCGGGCGCGACCGCCGCGCCGGAACCGGCCGCGGCGCCACCGCCGCCGATGCCCGTTCCGCAGCCCGCGGCGTCCGGCGAGGTGGCCGCGCGGCAGCCGGAGTGGTCGGGCGGGCAACGCGCCGTCGCCGCCTTGATTCCGCTGGTGTGGATCGCGGCGATCGCCTTGATCGCCACCGGCACCGCGGGCTGGCCGGTGATTTTCGCGCCGATCGCGCTCACCGCGGTCGGCCGCGCGCTCTGGGGCAAGGGTTTCGAGCACCATGACCATCACCACCGCCACGACCGGCACCGGGAACGCCGCGAGGAGTTCCGGGCGATGCGCGACGAACACCGGCGGCAGCGCCGTCTGGATCCTTGAGGCGGACCATGCCTGACCTGCGGTTGAGCGACGACGAACGGCAGGACGCGCTCGACGTCCTCTCCGAGCACGTCCGCACCGGACGCCTCGACATCGACGAGTACGGCAGCCGTTCGGCGAAGGTCACGTCGGCCAAGCTGGTCAGCGAACTGGTGCCGCTGTTCGACGACCTGCCCTCGCCGCGCCCGAGCGCGCTGCTGGCCACGGCCCGGCCGCAACCGGCCGTGCCGTCCGCCGGAAACGGCAAGGTCGGTTCGTTCGTGATGCGGTATTCGGTGCCGCTTTCGATCGCCCTCGCGGTCATCGTGCTCATCGTGACGCGCGGACGGCTGCTGATCGTGTTCGCGCTGCCGTTGCTGCTGATCCTGCTCAGCGGATGGCGACGCCGCTGAGCCCGCCAGAACGCGCGCCGCGGTTCAGCCCGATGATGGGGCTGCGGCCGGGCTCAGTCGATCCGAGGGCCGAGCGCTGGGCGGGCCCGGTGTTCGCCGGGATCGGGATTCTTGCGCTCGCCGTGTGCACCATCATCGCCGCAGGTCAGCCGCACGGCCATCCCGCCCAGTGGCGCACCACGCTGCTTCTCGCCGCGGCGACCGGGCTGTGGCTGCTTGTGCTGATCCCGGTCTTCCCGCACCGCACGCGAAACCCGTGGCTGGCCATCGGATTCTTCGTCGTACTGCTGGCCGGCGCGACCGTGCTCGCTGCCCGGGTGGACCCGTTCACCGCCTTCGCTTCCATCGGCTACCCGATCGCGTTCGTGTTGTTCCCGACGCGCTGGAGCATCTTCGCGGCGGCTGCGACAGCGGTGGTTCCGTTACTGGCCAAGGGAATTTGGCAACCTTCGCCGCCGTGGATCACCGCGGTGTCGATCGTCGGACCGATTCTCTACGTGGCGTGGTTCGTGGGCGCGGAGAACGAGCAACGCCGTCGCACTAACGAAAAGCTCGCGCAGTCGAACGCGCAGCTGGAAACGGCGTTGACGGAAAACGCCGCGCTGCACGCACAACTGCTCACCCAAGCCCGCGAGGCAGGGGTGCTCGACGAGCGACAGCGGATGGCTCGCGAAATCCACGATACCGTCGCCCAGGGATTGACCGGCATCGTCACGCAACTGCAGGCTGCCGACCGGGCCACCGAAGCCGCGGATCGGCAACGGCATCTCGACCACGTGCACACGCTGGCGAAGGACAGCCTCACCGAGGCGCGCCGAGCGGTGCAGGCGTTGCGCCCGGAGCCGTTGGCCGACTCGCACCTGCCGGAAGCGTTGGCAGGCTTGGCGAATCGAGTGTCCGAGACTTCTGGCGTCAAGGTGACAACCGACGTCGAAGGCGACGCGCGACCGTTGCTGCCGGAACTGGAAGTGGCGATGTACCGGGTGGCGCAGGAAGCCTTGGCCAACGCGGAAAAGCACGCGCGCGCCAGCCGGATCGGCATCACGCTGACCTACACCACCGACCTGGTCATGCTCGATATCCGCGACGACGGACGTGGTTTCGCCCCCGGCGACCGCGGCGACGGCACCGGCTTCGGGCTGGAAGCGATGCGCCAACGCGTGCAGCGGGTCGCGGGCTCGCTGACCATCGAGTCCGCGCGAGGGGAAGGGACCGCCGTACACGCCGAGTTCCCGGCGATCCCTTCACCCGGCTTAGGTCATTGACCGCCTGCGGTACGCAACTGCCGCCGCAACACCTTGCCGTTTGCGTTGCGCGGCAACGCTTCCAGCCACGTCACGTCCTGCGGCACCTTGTACCACGACAGGTGCTCGCGAGTCAGCGCGACCAACTCCGCGCCCAGATCGTCGTCGCCGGTGCCTGAAGTGGCGACCACGTATGCGCGCAATGTCGTGTCCCCTGCCTCGCGCCGCACCGCGCTGACCGCCGCTTCGCGCACCTTCGGATGACTTTCGAGGAGCCGTTCGACCTCACCGGGCACGACGTTCTGCCCGCCGATCACCTCGACGTCGTCCAGCCGTCCGTAGACGTGGATGACGCCCTGTTCGTCGATCGACCCGAGATCGCCGGTCGACCACCAGGCGTTGGTCACCTGATCCGGGCCGAGGCTGCCCCGAGCGACACCCCGCGTGGCGAACGGGACCAGAACCTGCAGCTCGCCCTGCACACCGGCGGCCACCTCCTGCCCGCCGACCACCACGCGCGCCGAACGTCCCTCGAAAACCGGCCCGACCGCCGACGGGTCGGCGTAATCCGCCGGTCGGCCGACGGCGTACCCGCCAGCTTCAGTAGCCCCGTAGAGATTCACCAAGCGATCGCCGAAGACCGGCATCAGTTTCTCGCGCAACCGTGCGGAAAGCACTTCGCCAGCGCACATCGCGCCGCGCAACTGTCCGAGTGTCTCGGCGTGCCCCGGCTCCTGCAGCAGGCGCGCGTAGAAACTCGGCTGCGCGAAAAGCGTCGCTACGTTGTGGCGGCGGATCAGCTCCAGCGCGGCGGCCGGGGTCGCGCGCGGTCGTGAGAGCACCGACGTCTGGCCGGTGCACATCGTGGCCATCGCGGAGGAGTACAGGCCGCCGGAGAAGTACATCCGCGACACCGAAAGCGCGACCGTGCCGACCCCCTCCGTGCTGAGCATCGACGGATCGAAATTGCTGTGCAGATAGAAGCACAGCTTGGGCGCGCCAGTGGTCCCGGACGTGAACATCGCGTGCGAGGGATGGTCCCCGCCCGGCGCGAACTCCGTCTCCGGTTCCGCCTTCGCCAGCCGGTCCGCGCCGGTGGTCGGGGCGAGACCGGCGTCGTCGAGCCAGCCCGCGGTTTCCGGGTCGACGACGATCAACGCGGGTTCGGCGGTGCGGATGTCGCGGGTCAGATCGTCGTGGCTCATCTGGACATTCACCGGAATCGCGACGATTCCGGCCTGCCACGCGCCGAGCAGGCACCAGACCATTTCGACGCTGTCCGGGAGCGCGAGCAGAACGCGATCGCCGCGGCACAGCCCGACGGCTCGGTAACCGCCCGCGACGCGTGCGGCCCCGGCGTAGACCTCGGCGAACGTCCAGGTCCGGTCGTCGGCGAGAAAAGCGGGAAGGTCGTCCCATCCGTGCAGACGGGAATGTTCGGCGGCAAACTGGGTCAGATTGTCCGGCATACCGGCAACGCTGCCAGTGTGATCATCGCCGCGCGACGGCTTTTCCCTCAGCGCTGCCCGAAACGGCAAGGATTTTTCACCCTGGCTCCCGCCCCGGTCGTGACGCGGCACGCAGCCGTTTTCCGGTTCCGGACGGTTAGGCTCGAGTTGTGGAACCCGTGGAAATCAACGCGGGCGCGTACTACCTGCGTCAGCTGCGCGCGGACCGGAAGCTCGACGACCGGCCCGCGTTGATGGAGGCGTTCGCGGACCCGCGGCATCGGCGGTACGTGCTGAATTACCGGCTGCGCACCCCCGACGAAGCCACCGAATACGTGACGCTGCGCGCCGCGCAGTGGGCGTGCGACGAACGCTGCTCGTGGGCGGTCGCGGACCTGGCGACCGGCCGCCTGCTCGGCGAGGTCGGGCTGCGCGACCTGGACCTCGACTTCGGCACTGCCGAGGCGTCGGTGTGGACGCATCCGGCCGAACGGGGCAAAGGCATTGCGGCAGCAGGACTTTCGGCCGCGATCCAGTTCGGCTTCGCGCGGCTGGGGTTGCACGAGATCGCTTACCGGCACGACGAAAGCAACACCGCGTCCGAGGTCGTCGCGCGGCGGGCCGGGTTCACCCGGGTCGGGCCGGAGGAGCGGCCCTCGCCTAGTGGGGAGACGCTCATCCGGTGGGTGCTCAAGCCCTCGTGACTGCCTACGCCAGTTAAAGCGGACACTCGCGCTGGCTGCCTGCGGCGGGGAGCACCCCAATGTGGCATTCGGTGCGTGGGACGCACCCAATGTGGCATTCGGTGCGTGAGACGCACCCAATGTGGCATTCGGTGCGTGAGACGCACCCAATGTGGCGTTCGGTGCGTGGGACGCACCCAATGTGGCGTTCGGTGCGTGGGACGCACCCAATGTGGCGTTCGGTGCGTGGGACGCACCCAATGTGGCGTTCGGTGCGTGGGACGCACCCAATGCCACATTGGGGCGCGCCAGACCGCGCGCAACCCGAACCCGCAGAGCACCACGACCTCACGAGTGGCGATGCCGGCGAGAACCGGCATCGCCACTCACGAGGAAACCTCAGCTAACCGGCTCGATCAGCCCCGCCCGAGCCTCCGGAGCCGCCGCCCGCAGCGCGTCCGCGGACTCGTCCGTCGGCTGCAGCTGCGAATCCCGCTCCGCCTCGACCCGCGCCCGGTAGACCTCCACCTCGCGCTTCGTCTCGTCCTCCGACCAGCCCAGCACGCCACCCACCAGCTGGGCGACCTGCTCGGCGCAGTCGACGCCGCGGTGGGCGTACTCGATCGAGATCCGCGTGCGCCGCGCGAGGACGTCCTCCAGGTGCAGCGCACCCTCGTGGCTGGCCGCGTACACGACCTCCACGCCGAGGTAATCCGGCGCGGACTCGATCGGCTTGAGCAGCTCCGGCCGGTCCGCCGCGAGCGCCAGCACCTCGTGCACCAGCGAGCCGTAACGGTCGAGCAGGTGCCGCACGCGGTACGGGTGCAGCCCGTGCTCCGCGGCGAGGTGGTCGGCCTGGTTGACCAGCGCGTGGTAGCCGTCCGCGCCGATCAGCGGGACCTTGTCGGTGATGGACGACGGCGGGCGGCCCGGCAGGTCGACCACCGCGGCGTCGACGGCGTCGGCGGCCATCACCCGGTACGTCGTGTACTTGCCGCCCGCGATCGCGACCAGGCCCGGCGCGACGCGCGCGACCGCGTGTTCGCGCGACAGCTTCGACGTCTCTTCGCTCTCGCCGGCCAGCAGCGGGCGCAGACCCGCGTACACGCCTTCGATGTCGTCGTGCGTGAGCGGCGTCGCGAGCACCGAGTTCACGTGTTCGAGCAGGTAGTCGATGTCGTGCTTGGTGGCCGCCGGGTGGGCGAGGTCGAGGTTCCAGTCCGTGTCGGTGGTGCCGACGATCCAGTGGTTGCGCCACGGGATCACGAACAGCACCGACTTCTCGGTGCGCAGGATCATCCCCGACTCCGACACGATCCGGTCGCGCGGAACCACGATGTGCACGCCCTTGCTGGCGCGCACGCGGAACCGGCCGCGGCCGCCGGAGAGCCGCTGCAGTTCGTCGGTCCACACGCCGGTGCAGTTGACCACCGCGCCGGCGTGGATCTCGGTTTCGCGGCCGTCCTCGACGTCGCGCACGCGCACGCCGGAAATCCGGTCCGCCTCGCGCAGGAAGCCGACGACCTGGGTGGAGGTCCGGACCACCGCGCCGTAATGCGCGGCGGTGCGCGCGACGGTCATCGTGTGCCGCGCGTCGTCCGACTGCGCGTCGTAATACCGGATGCCGCCGATCAGCGCGGACCGCTTGAGCGCGGGGACCATTCGGAGGGCACCCGCGCGGGTGAGATGTTTCTGGCCCGGCACCGACCGGGCGCCGCCCATCGTGTCGTACATCAGCAAGCCGGCGGCGGTGTAGGGCCGCTCCCAGATCCGGTGCGTGAGCGGGTACAGGAAGCTCACCGGCTTCACCAGGTGCGGCGCGATCTTCGTCAGCATCAGCTCGCGCTCGTGCAGCGCTTCGCGCACCAGGCCGAACTCGAGCTGCTCGAGATACCGCAGGCCGCCGTGGAAAAGCTTGCTGGACCGGCTCGACGTGCCGGACGCCAGGTCGCGGGCCTCGACGAGAGCCACCCGCAGGCCGCGGGTCGCCGCGTCGAGCGCCGTGCCCGCGCCGACGACCCCGCCGCCGATCACGACCAGGTCGAAGGTCTCGTCGCCGAAGCGCCGCCAGGATTCCTCCCGGCCCGCCGGACCCAGCTGGGCCGGGTCGCTGCCGCTGCGCGGATTCGTCACCACTCGTTCCTCCTCGTGCTCCACCTTCCCCAGCATCGCACGCCTGCGTGATCGTCTGCTGACCCCGAGGTGACACGTGTGGCGGAACCCATGACGATCATGGTCACATTGCTTCGCCCGGCTTATGGATTGCGCGCGTACGCGGCGGTAACGTGCCGCGGACTGGGGTCGGCGACGGGGCGGTGGCCGGACGTGTTCGGCCCTGCACAGACTGTCCAGTGTGGAGGTGCGGAGAGCGTGAGTGTGAGTCTGAGTCCGGGCGCGATCATCGTCTGGGAACTGCTGGGCACAGCAGTGCTTATCTTGCTGGGCAACGGCGTGGTGGCCAACGTCGTGCTGCGCAAGAACAACGGCTTCCAAGCCGGAACGCTGTTCATCACTTTCGGGTGGGGTTTCGCGGTGTTCGCGGGGGCCAGCATCGCCGCGCCGACCGGCGCCCACCTCAACCCCGCGGTCACGCTGGGGCTCGCCATTTCGGGCAAAGTCTCGTGGACCGTCGTGCCGTATTACCTGATCGGGGAAATGCTCGGCGCGATTCTCGGCGCCGTGCTGTGCTGGCTGACGTACAAGCTCCAGTTCGACGACCACCCGAACCCCGAGGAGACGCTCGGCATCTTCTCCACCGCCCCGCAGATCCGGAACAAGGCGTGGAACCTGGTGACCGAGATCATCGGCACCTTCGTCCTGGTCGGCTGGATCCTGTTCACCCCGGTCTTCAAGACCGCCTCGCCCGGGCCGGACTTCGGCAACTCGGCGCTCGGCTACGCCGGGGTGTCGTTCGTCGTGCTGGTGATCGGCATCTCGCTCGGCGGGCCGACCGGCTACGCCATCAACCCCGCCCGCGACCTCGGCCCGCGGCTCGCGTACGCGTTCCTGCTGCCGATCAAGGGCAAGCGCGACCCCGACTGGGGCTACTCGTGGGTGCCGGTCGTCGGGCCGCTCGTCGGCGCGGCGCTGGCCGCGGCGGTGTGGCTCGCCGTCCACAACTTGACCTGATCCCCTTTCCTGGAGGAAATCCATGACTTCGTACGTGGCCGCGATCGACCAGGGAACCACGTCGACGCGTTGCATGATCTTCGACCACTCCGGCCGTGTCGTCGCGGTCGACCAGCGCGAGCACGAGCAGATCTTCCCGAAGGCGGGCTGGGTCGAGCACAACGCCGAGGAGATCTGGGAAAACACCCGCGCGGTCGCGGCGGGCGCGCTCGCCAAGGCCGACCTGCGGCCGACCGACATCGCCGCGGTGGGCATCACGAACCAGCGCGAGACGGCCGTCGTGTGGGACCGCAACACCGGGAAGCCGGTGTACAACGCGATTGTCTGGCAGGACACCCGCACCGACAAGATCGCCGGCGAACTGGGCGCGCTCGGCGGCGGCCAGGAGCGCTACCGCTCAAAGACCGGCCTCCCGCTCGCGACGTATTTCTCCGGCCCGAAGATCAAATGGATCCTCGACAACGTCGAGGGCGCGCGGGCCAGGGCCGAGGCGGGCGACCTGGTGTTCGGGAACATGGACACCTGGGTGCTGTGGAACATGACCGGCGGCACCGACGGCGGCGTGCACGTGACCGACCCGACGAACGCGTCGCGCACGCTGCTGATGGACCTCGACACCCTGAAGTGGGACGAGGACATCGCGGCGGAGATGGGGATTCCGCTGTCGATGCTGCCGGAGATCCGGTCGTCGTCGGAGGTGTACGGCAAGGTCCGTCCGCGCGGAGCCCTCGCTGAGGTGCCGATCGCGGGCATCCTGGGCGACCAGCAGGCGGCGACGTTCGGCCAGGCGTGCCTTTCGCCGGGCGAGGCCAAGAACACTTACGGCACCGGCAACTTCGTCCTGCTGAACACCGGCACGGAGAAGGTGCTGTCGGAGAACGGCCTGCTGACGACGGTCTGCTACAAGATCGGCTCGAACGACACGGTGTACGCACTGGAGGGTTCGGTCGCGGTCACCGGTTCGCTCGTGCAGTGGCTGCGGGACAACCTGGGGTTGATTTCGTCGGCGAGCCAGATCGAGGAATTCGCCCGAACGGTCGACGACAACGGCGGCGCGTACTTCGTCCCGGCGTTCTCGGGCCTGTTCGCCCCGTACTGGCGCTCGGACGCCCGCGGCGCGATCGTCGGCCTGACCCGGTTCGTGAACAAGGGCCACATCTCGCGGGCGGTGCTGGAGGCGACGGCGTTCCAGTCGCGCGAGGTGATCGACGCGATGAACGCCGACTCGGGTGTCCCGCTGAAGTCGCTGAAGGTCGACGGCGGGATGGTCGTGAACGAGCTGCTGATGCAGTTCCAGGCGGACATCCTCGGGGTGCCGGTGATCCGCCCGGTGGTGAACGAGACGACCGCGCTGGGAGCGGCCTACGCGGCCGGGCTCGCGGTGGGGTTCTGGGAGTCGGAGGACGACATCCGGACCAACTGGGCGAAGGACAAGCAGTGGGACCCGTCGATGGACGAGTCCCGGCGGGAGAAGGAATACCGGAACTGGAAGAAGGCGGTCACGAAGACGTTCGACTGGGTGGAGGACTGATCCTTCCGGCGGGCTTGGCTGGCTGAAGGTCCGTGCGGGGAACCCTGGGGGAAGCAGATTCCCCCAGGGTTCCGCTCACGGGCTTCTCGCACAGCTCGACCCGGTACCGGTACAGCTCGACCCGACTCGGCCCGACCGGTACCGACTCGGCCCGGCCCGGCCCGCCCCACCCGGCTCGCCCAGCACGGCTCGGCCCAGCACGGCTCCACCGGTACCGACTCGGCCCGCACGGCACGGCACGGCACGGCACGGCACGGCACGGCACGGCACGGCACGGCACGGCACGGCACGGCACGGACCAGGTTCAACCCCTCCCCAACCTCACCCCCACCCGTCCTGGGTCCCCGACTGAGCGTTGGGCGCCATCAACGAAAAGCCCGCCCCCTGGTCATCCACGGCGACCACCAGCCGACCGTGCGGCGTATCCACCGGCGGGTTCACCACAGTCCCGCCCAGCTCGGCAACCCGTGCCGCCGACGCGTCCGCGTCCGCGGTCCAGAAGTACGTCATCCACCCAGGCTGCGCCGGGCTATCCGCAGACAGCTCGCCAAGGCCGCCAACAGGACGACCGTCCACGTCCAACGTCGCATAAGTGAACCCCGGCCCGGACATATCCCCGAACCCGTACCCGAACACATCGCCATAAAACTGCTTAGCAGCAGCGAAATCCCGCGTCATGCATTCGTTCCACGCGGGTGCGCCCGGAGCCAAAGCAGCTTGGGTTCCCGAATGCCGGCCGGGCTGCCACAGGCCGAACGTCGCGCCGGTCGGGTCGGTCGCGATGGCCATCCTGCCCTCGGTCAGGACGTCCATCGGCGGGGCGATGACCTGTCCGCCCGCCTCGGCGATCGCGGCCACCGTTTTGTCTACATCGGACACTGACAGGTATGTCGTCCACATCGGCGGCATCCCGGCCTGCTCCGGCGGGATCTGGCCGATGCCCGCCACCGGTTTTCCGGCTATCTGCGCCATTCCGTAAAAACCGGTCTCCGGACCGCCGGATTCGACTGTCCAGCCCAGCAAACCCTCGTAAAACGTGACCGCCTTGTCGCGGTCCGGCACCATCAGGTCGCCCCAGCACGGTGTGCCCGCGGGCCACGGTTCTGTCCTGGTGATCATGCGTGCCTCCCAGACTTGTGCCAACCGCCACAGTGTCGCACCGGGGACCGACAAAATCGGGGGCGTCTTGTTCAATGCCCGCGCAATCGCCCGATCAGTGCGAGCCGTTCACCAGGTGGGCGTACACGATGATGTTGTCCACATAGCTGTGCTCGGCCCGGTCGAACGCGCCGCCACAGGTGATCAAGCGCAGTTGCGGGTCCGAAGTGTCCCCGTAGACCGCGTCGCTCGGGAAGACGTCTTTGGGCACCTGGTCCACTTTGGTCACCTCGAAGTGCGCGGTGGAGCCGTCGCGGCGGGCGATGTCGACGTCGTCTCCCGGCTTCATTTCCTTGAGTCGGTAGAAGATCCCTTTGTGCTTGTTTCCGTCCACGTGTCCGAGCACGACCGCGGGACCGACCTCGCCGGGCGTCGGGCCGTTTTCGTACCAGCCTGCCTGCAACGGCGTGCTGACCGGCGGGACCTGCACCGAATTGTCGGGATTGAGGCCGAGCGGCACCAGGCTGGAATGCGCGTCGATGCTCGGGATGTCCAGCGACACCGGCTCCGATTTCGGCATCGCGGCCGACGAAGCGGACGGAGCGCTGGAAGCGGGTGCCGCGGTCGTCGAGCCGACCGAGCATCCGGACACCAGCGCGGCGATCGCGACGGCCGACGCGGCGATTGTCTTCCTGATCATCATTCCCCCGATCCGGCCAAGGCCTGGCCGCGAAAACGCAGCCAGGCCCAGGAGACTAGTCAGCCACGCCGGCGACGACGCGCCGCCACGAGCCCGGTGCCGCCGAGCGCGAGCACGCCCATCGCGCCGGCCGCGATCGGCAGGCCGAGGCTGGAGCTGTCCGCAACCGGACCGTCGGTGCCGCCGGTCTGCGGAGCGCCCGACGGGACCTTGCTGACCTGCTTGGGCGCGGGAGCGGGCGTCGGCTTCGGCGCGGGCGTCGCGCCCAGCACGGTGAACTTCGTGGTGAGGTCGGCGCTGCCGCAGGAGAACGCCACCTTGTACACGCCAGGCTTCACGCCGGTGCGGACGGTCGCGGTGCCCTGCGAGATCGGAGCCTTCGACGGGTCGTTCTGCGGGCCGACCGGGTGCAGCTTGCCGAACTGCAGCGCCGCCGAGTTCAGGTTCTTGATTTCCGAGGCTTCGCAGCCGATGCGCACCGTGACGCGGTCCCCGGCGTGGCCCGAAGAAGGCAGCACGCGAATGAACGCCTTCGGGACACCCGCGTTGTCGTCCGTCGGCTCCTCAGCGGCAGGAGAGGAAGACGGCGCGGCAGCGGTGCTCGTCGCGGGCGGCGCAGTAGGCGCTTCGGCGGCGAAAGCCGGTGCGGCCGAAAGCATTCCGGCGGCGACCAGGGCGGAGAAAACAACGGTACGCTTCATGACACTCCCCTTGATGAAAAATGCGATTCCCGCCGCATACGACAGCGGCGAATCCGCGCCCTGCCAGCAGTTCCCCCTGTGGCCCGGGCGTTTTCGTTCCGACAACAACCAAGACGTCTCCACCCGCCGCGGGGTTGCCCCGGGAACGAAAAAACCGCCGGAAACAATTTTCCGGCGGTTTTCGGCAAGCAGGGACGATTAGCCGGCGAGACTTCCGTCGCCCGCTTTCGCCGCGCCCTGGGGCACCCGGGACACCTGCGCGGCGGGCACGGTGAAGGTCGCGTTGTACTGCTTCCCGTCGCACGTGACGGTGAGCGGGTAGCTGCCGGGTTTGGTGCCAGGCACCAGGTTCGCGTGTGCGCTCATCGTGGCCTTCACGCCGACCATCTCGCCGTAGTAGTACTGAGAGAACGCGAGCGCGGGCGAGCTGAACGTCGCCGCACCGGCCTTGGCGCCCGGGCAGTAGGCGAGCGCCAGGTTCGGGTCCGAGCCGCGCTGGTAGGCGTTCACCTGGCCGTGCCGCACCGCGGTGTCCTGGTTCAGCTGCACGGTCACCGGATCCGGGGCAGGCCCGTCCGCCGCTACCGCCGGGACCGCTGTCCCGGCCAGTCCGATCGCCGCCGCCACCGCGAAAATCGCGCTCTTGCGCACCCTCGTTCCTTCCCCGTGCCACACGTCTTCACCCCGCAAGACGCGGTGTGCGGCACGGGGTTGCCCTGAGGAGAAAAATCAGTCCAGATCGTCGTGCCGCATGAGCTGACGGCCCGCTTCGGTGATCGAGCCGGACAGCGACGGGTACACCGAGAACGTCAGCGCGAGGTGGTCCACCGTCAGCTGGTTCTGCACGGCCAGCGCGATCGGCAGGATCAGCTCGCTCGCCGACGGCGCGACCACCACGCCGCCGACCACCACGCCGGTGGCGGGGCGGCAGAACAGCTTCACGAAACCGCGGCGCAGGCCTTCCATCTTCGCGCGCGCGTTGGTGGCCAGCGGCAGCATGATGGTGCGCGCGGGGACCTCGCCGGAGTCGATCGCCTGCTGGCTGATGCCGACGGTCGCGATCTCCGGGTGGGTGAAGACGTTCGCCGCGACGGTCTTGAGCTTGATCGGCGCGACGCCCTCGCCCAGCGCGTGCCACATCGCGATGCGGCCCTGCATGCTCGCCACGGACGCGAGCATCAGCACGCCGGTGCAGTCGCCCGCCGCGTAGACGCCGGGGACGCTCGTGCGCGACACCCGGTCCACCGCGATGAAGCCGCCGGGGCCGGGTTCGATGCCGACGCGGTCGAGGCCGATGTCTGCGGTGTTCGGAACGGACCCGACGGTCATCAGCGCGTGGCTTGCCTCGATCACGCGACCGTCGGCCAGGTGAACCTCAACGCCCTTCTCGGTGCGCTCGACGCGTTCCGCACGGGCCTGCTTGGCCACCGTGGTGCCGCGCTGCGTGAAGACCTCTTCGAGCACCGCGGCGGCGTCGGCGTCCTCGTGCGGCAGCACGCGGTCGCGGCTGGACACGACGGTGACCTTCACGCCCATCTCGGTGTACGCGGAGGCGAACTCGGCCCCGGTGACACCGGATCCGATCACCGCGAGGTGCTCGGGCAGCTCAGTCAGGTCGTACAGCTGACGCCAGTCCAGGATCCGCTCGCCGTCCGGCACCGCGCCGGGCAGCACGCGCGGGGTCGCGCCGGTGGCGATCAGCACGACGTCGGCGGACAGGGATTCCGCCTTCCCGTCGGCGTGCGTGATCTCCACCGTGTGGGTGGCCAGACCCGGCTCGTCGTCGGCGAAACGGGCCTCGGCGGTGATCACGCGCACGCCCTCACGCTGCACGCGGGCGCGGATGTCGGCCGACTGCGCGAGCGCGAGGCCTTTCACCCGGCCGTGCACAGTCGGCAGGTCGACGGTGGTGTCCGCGAGGTCGGTGTTGATGCCCAGCTCGCCGAGGTCGTGCATCTTCGCGAGCGCGCCGGACGAGGCGATGAACGTCTTCGAGGGCACGCAGTCGTAGAGGACACAGGCGCCGCCCAGGCCGTCCCGCTCGACGATCGTCACGTCGGCGCCGTGCTGCGCCGCGACCAAGGCGGCTTCGTAGCCCGCCGGGCCGCCACCCATGATCACGATCCTGGTCACCTGGGTCCTCCTATGTCACACGTGCTTGGCGGTGGTCCTGACCCTACGCGGCGAACCTGACCGGCAGGCGAAGTGCCCGGACACGGCATGTGCATCCGGATATGCGAAGGAAGGGTCGCTAGGCTGTGCCGCGTGCCGTTGTATGCCGCTTACGGATCCAACATGGAGCCCGCCCAGATGCTGGAGCGCGCCCCGCATTCGCCGATGGCCGGCACCGGCTGGCTGGAAGGCTGGCGGCTGACCTTCGGCGGCGAGGACATCGGGTGGGAAGGCGCGCTGGCCACCATCGTCGAGGACCCGTCGTCGCGGGTGTTCGTGGTGATCTACGACGTGACCGGGCTCGACGAGGAACGCCTCGACCGCTGGGAAGGCGGCGAGCTGGGGATGCACACGAAGATCCGGCTGCGCGTGCAGACCATGGACGGGTCGGTGCTGGCCTGGCTCTACGTCCTGGACGCCTACGAGGGCGGGCTGCCCTCGGCGCGGTATCTCGGGGTGCTCGCGGACGCCGCGGAGGCGGCCGGTGCCCCGGTGGATTACGTGGACGATCTGCGCACCCGGCCGTGCACCGGGATCAGCGGCTGACGCTTTCCGCTTGACTGTCCGTGAGGGGAACCCTCACGGACTCTGAGTCCCTCAGGGTTCCCCTCACGGACTTTCAGCCGTTCGAGAGGCGAACCAAACCGCTCCTCCGGAGTGCGCCCGGCCTCGCGGCGGCGGTCCGGAGGCTCGTTTTCCGAGCCATCCACAGCCCGCCCAGGCCGTCCCCGGGCGAGCCGGGAAGTTGTCCCCAGCGGCACCACCCTGTGGATAACTCTGCGTCTCCGGACTATCCACAACCCGGCCGGACAGCCGCCCAATACCACACGGCAGAGGCTCACCCACACGGGCATCGAGCACCTCAGCGCGCAGGAAAAATCGCAGCGCGTCACCGAAGTTGGCGGCACAATTCAGGACAGCACATCACCGCGCACAGCCGCGGATTCCGCCAAAGCCGTTGCCGCACAACGCGAAATCCGCCAGAGGCAGTCACCGGCCAACTGCTCAGCCAAGGCCGCACAAAAGTCCGAAATGACTCTCGGTGAACAGGGGCGGGCAAGGACAACGGCGGTCTAGACCACAGCGCGTAACTCCCCGCTGACACCCCCGCACGAGGGGTACCTCTCACCCACCCAAGTTATCCACATCGGCGCTAAGCCTGTGGATAACTCAGGCCAGTGAGGCCAGTGCGGTGTGCACCAAAGTGCGGACTCCGACGAGCAGCGCGCGCTCGTCGAGGACGAACGTCGGGCGGTGGATGTCGGCCTGCGGAGCGGGCGGGCCGGACCACACGCCGAGCCGGGCGAAGGCCCCGCCGACGTGCTCCAGGTACCAGCCGAAGTCCTCGCCGCCGGACGACTGTTCCGTCCCGGCGAGCCCCGCTTCGCCGACCGCCGCCTCGACGCCGGCGCGCATCAGCGCGGTCGACTCCGCGTCGGAGACCACGGGCGGCACGCCGCGGCGGTAGTCGAGCGAGAAGCCGACACCGGTCGGGGCCAGCAGCGATTCCACCGACGACGCGACGAGCGGCTCCAGTGCCTTCCACACCTCGTGGTCGGCGGTCCGCAGCGTGCCGCGCAGGACGCCGTCCTGCGGCACCGCGTTCGCGGCCTGTCCGGCGTGCACCGCGCCCCACACCAGCACCGTGCCGGACCGCGGGTCGACGCGGCGGGACAGCACCGACGGCAGCGACGTGATGACCGTGCCCAGCGCGTACACGAGGTCCGCGGTGAGGTGCGGCCGCGACGTGTGCCCGCCGGGCGAGGTGAGGCGCAGTTCGATGAGGTCGGCGGCGGACGTCAGCGCGCCGACCCGGGTGCCGACCTTGCCCGCTTCGAGCCGCGGGTCGCAGTGCAGGCCGTAGATCCGCTCGACGCCCTCCAGCGCTCCCGCGGCGATCATGTCCAGCGCGCCGCCGGGCATGACCTCCTCCGCGGGCTGGAAGATCAGCCGCACGCGGCCGGGCAGCTCGGGCGCGCCGGCGAGCGCGCGGCCGGCGCCGAGCAGGATCGCGGTGTGCGCGTCGTGACCGCACATGTGCGCCGCGCCCTCGGTGGTGGAGGAGTACGGCAGGCCGGTGTCCTCGGTGAGCGGCAGCGCGTCGATGTCCGCGCGCAGCGCGACGCAGCGCTCGCCCTTGCCGATGTCGCACACCACGCCGGTGCCGCCGGGCAGCACCCACGGCTTCAGCCCGACCCGGCGCAGCAGCGACACGATCAGCTCGGTCGTCGCGTACTCGTTCCGCGACAGCTCGGGGTGGGCGTGGATGTGCCGCCGCCACGCGAGCACGTCGGTCGCGTTCGCGCGCAGCCAGTCGTCCAGCCAGAACGGGCCGCGGCCCGCACCAAGGTCTTCCACCGGAGCCATGCTGACGCCGGCTTCGGTGAGCAGCGCGCCGGGCGCCGCGATCGGGTTGTGGTCACCTGGAACGTCCGGCCGTGAGTCCAGCACCGTCACGCCGCACCTCCTCCCGCAACACGAGCGCAGGGGAACACGCAACGTGCCGATCGATCTGTCTTACGCATTGGAGTCGATCGTGCACCATGCAGGTGGCAAGCGGCGGTGCGGTGCGCTTCGGCCAAGACGGCCGGTAGAAGATCTGCGGCGAACGGCTGACGAAGTTCGGCGTGGGTGAACGCCGGAAAGCTCAGCCGCCTTGGGCCTTGCGGCGCTTGATGCGGTGGCGGCGGCCGAAGAACACGATGGCGAGCAGCACCACGGCGGCCCCGCCCGCGACGAGGTTCTTCTTCGTCTTGTCGGCGTTGGCCTTGTCGGTCTGCGTCGGGTCCAGCACCGGGCCGGGGGGTGCCTGGTGGACCGCGTTCACCTGCGTGATCGCCGTCTCAGCCGCCACGGTGACCGCGGCGGGAGCCGAGGTCGCCGCGGACGCCGCCACCGGCAGCACCCCGGTGAGCAGCACGCCGAGCAAACCGGCCAGCAGCAGTCCCCGCACCTTCGCCATGACTTCCCTTCTACGCCGTCACCGTGCATTGTGCCCGCCGAAGCTCGGGCGCGTCAGCCGCCACGCGGTGGAGCCGGGCCCGCTCGCCCCGTGCTGACGACCGCCGGGCGCAACAAGCCCCTGAGACGGCCAAAAGACACTTGTGCGCAGAGCGCTTTTTCTTCTTGGACAACGTTCAAGAAGAGGGGTTCACGACGGCCCGGCGAACGCCGCCAAGATCCGCTGCGCGGCCAGCGTCGCGGTGAGTTCTCCGTCGCGCACGGCTCGTTCCACGTCGGCTACCTGCGCGCGGACCGCCGGATGCGCGGTGAGCCGGTCGAGCAGCTGTTCGCGGACCATCGACCAGGTCCAGTCCACCTGCTGCTTTTTGCGCCTCTCGCCAAGATCACCCGATTCGGTGAGCACCTCGCGGTGTTTCCCGATCGCCGCCCACACCTCGTCGAGGCCGCTGCCTTCGAGCCCGCTGCACGTGAGCACCGGCGGCGTCCAGAGCGCGTCCTTGCCGTAGATCATCCGCAGCGCGCCCTGCAGCTCGCGCGCGGCACGCTTGGCGTCGCGTTCGTGCGGGCCGTCGGCCTTGTTCACGGCGATGACGTCGGCGAGTTCCAGCACGCCCTTTTTGATGCCCTGCAACTGGTCGCCGGTGCGCGCCAGCGTCAGGAAGAGGAAGCAGTCGACCATGTTCGCCACGGTCACCTCGGACTGCCCGACCCCGACCGTCTCCACCAGCACGACGTCGAAGCCGGCCGCTTCCATCAGCACGATCGTCTCGCGGGTCGCGCGGGCGACCCCGCCGAGCGTGCCGGACGTCGGCGACGGGCGGATGAACGCCTTCGGGTCCACCGCCAGCCGCGCCATCCGGGTCTTGTCGCCGAGGATCGAACCGCCGGTGCGGGTCGAGGACGGGTCGACGGCCAGCACCGCGACCCGGTGCCCGGCCGTGGTGAGGTCGGTGCCGAGCTGGTCGATAAATGTCGACTTACCGACTCCAGGCACGCCGGTGATGCCGACGCGTTTCGCGCCGCCCGCGTGCGGGAGCAGCTCGACGAGCAGTTCCTGAGCTTGCCGCCGGTGGTCCTCCCGATGCGATTCGACCAGCGTGATGGCCTTGGACAGGGTCCCCCGGTCGCCCGCGAGCACGCCCTTGGCGTATTCGCCGACGTCGATCCGCCGCGGCAAGGTTCAGGACTCCTGCGCGGCCAGCTGCTGGAGCAGGTCGATCGCGGCGTCCGCGAGCACCGTGCCCGGGCCGAAGATCGCCGCCGCTCCCGCTTCGCGCAGCTCGGGGTAGTCCTGCGGCGGGATCACGCCGCCGACCACGACCATGATGTCCTCGCGGCCCAGCTCGGCCAGCTCGTGGCGCAGCGCGGGCACCAGCGAGAGGTGCCCGGCGGCCAGCGAGGACACGCCGATCACGTGCACGTCGGCTTCCGACGCCTGGCGCGCGACCTCGGCCGGGGTGGAGAACAGCGGGCCGACGTCGACGTCGAAGCCGAGGTCGGCGAAGCCGGTGGCGATCACCTTCTGGCCGCGGTCGTGGCCGTCCTGGCCCATCTTCGCGACGAGGATGCGCGGGCGGCGGCCTTCCTCTTCAGCGAATTTGTCGACCAGCTCGCGGGCCTTCTCGACGTTGTCCGACTTCCCCACCTCTTCCCGGTAGACGCCGGAGATCGTGCGGATCTGGCCGGAGTGGCGGCCCCAGTTCTTCTCCAGCGCGTCGGAGATCTCGCCGACGGTGGCCTTCGCGCGCGCGGCGTTGATGGCCAGTTCAAGCAGGTTGCCGTTGTTCTGCGCGCCTTCGGTGAGCCAGCGCAGCGCGTCCTCGGTGGCCTGCGGGTCGCGTTCTTCGCGCAGCCGACGCAGCTTCTCGAGCTGCTGTGCGCGTACGCCCGCGTTGTCGACCTTCAGGACGTCGATCTGCTCGTCGTCGGTGACCTGGTACTTGTTCACGCCGATGACCGGCTGACGTCCCGAGTCGATGCGCGCCTGCGTACGCGCGGCTGCCTCTTCGATGCGCAGCTTCGGGATGCCTTCGTCGATCGCGCGCGCCATGCCGCCCGCGCCCTCGACTTCGGTGATGTGACCCCACGCCTTGCGCGCGAGGTCGTAGGTGAGCTTCTCGACGAACGCGCTGCCGCCCCACGGGTCGATGACGCGCGTGGTGCCGGATTCCTGCTGCAGCAACAGCTGTGTGTTGCGCGCGATCCGCGCGGAGAAGTCGGTGGGCAGCGCCAGCGCTTCATCGAGAGCGTTGGTGTGCAACGACTGTGTGTGCCCCTGGGTGGCAGCCATCGCTTCGACGCACGTACGCGTGACGTTGTTGAAGACGTCCTGCGCGGTGAGAGACCAGCCTGACGTCTGAGAGTGCGTACGCAGCGACAGCGACTTCTGCGACTTCGGGTCGAACTGCTTCACCAGCTTCGCCCACAGCAGCCGCGCCGCGCGCAGCTTCGCGACCTCCATGAAGAAGTTCATGCCGATGGCCCAGAAGAACGACAGCCGCGGCGCGAACTTGTCGACGTCCAGCCCTGCTTCGACGCCCGCGCGGATGTACTCGACGCCGTCCGCGAGCGTGTACGCCAGCTCCAGATCGGCGGTCGCTCCGGCCTCCTGCATGTGGTACCCGGAGATCGAGATCGAGTTGTACTTCGGCATGTGCTGCGAGGTGTAGCCGAAGATGTCGGAGATGATCCGCATCGACGGCTGCGGCGGGTAGATGTAGGTGTTGCGGACCATGAACTCCTTGAGGATGTCGTTCTGGATCGTCCCCGCGAGCTGCTCCGGCTTCACCCCCTGCTCCTCGGCCGCGACCACGTACAGCGCGAGCACCGGCAGCACCGCGCCGTTCATCGTCATCGAGACGGACATCTTGTCCAGCGGGATGCCGTCGAAGAGCTGGCGCATGTCGTAGATCGAGTCGATCGCCACGCCCGCCATGCCGACGTCGCCGGACACGCGCGGGTGGTCGGAGTCGTAGCCGCGGTGGGTCGCGAGGTCGAACGCGACCGACAGGCCCTTCTGCCCGGCCGCGAGGTTGCGGCGGTAGAAGGCGTTCGACTCCTGCGCGGTGGAGAACCCGGCGTACTGGCGGATCGTCCAGGGCTGGTTGACGTACATCGTCGGGTACGGCCCGCGCAGGTACGGCGCGATGCCCGGGTACGTGCCGAGGAAGTCCACATCGGACAGATCGGCGGCGGTGTAGACCGGCTTCACGCCGATGCCCTCGGGGGTTTCCCAGGCAAGCGCGTCCGGGCCCTTGCCGGTGGCTTCCTGCACGGCCTGTGCCCACGCGGCTCGGTCGCCTGGTTCCGGGGTGCCGAGGGGGATGTCGGCGAAGTTGGGGATGCTCATCGAATCACCGTCTTTAGACCCGCGCCGGAGCGCATTGCTGCCTCACGCTTCCTGATGGTTTTCATTGAGCGACTCCCAGCTGTGCGTGGAGGCTGGTCAGGACTTCGAGCGCGTCGCACCCGGCGTACAGATTGCCGCTGATTCCGTCGTAGGTACCCTTGCCCGCCAACAGAACCTGCTTCGCGCCGAGTGAGGCCGCAGCGGACGCGGCCTGTTCCTCGTACGCCGCGTCGGTGCCGCAGACGCAGGCGACCTTCGTGCCGCTCTCACGGAACGCGCCGGGCAGATCGTCGGTCGCGCCGGGGTTCACCGCCTCGATGCCGCCTGCCTGCAGCAGGTTCGTCGCGAAGGACGCGCGGCCGGTGTGCGCGGCGACCGGACCCAGCGTGGCCAGGAAAACCTTCGGCCGCTCGCCGTGCTCGGCGAGGTAGGCGTCGGACGCGTCGCGCAGCTTCTCGTACTCCTCGGCGTACCGGTGCCGCGGCAGCCCGCCGTCCACAGTGGACGGAAGCGGGTCGCGGGTGACCGGCTTCTCCTCCAGGTTCGGGAACTCGCTGACGCCGGTGAGCGGGTCGCGTCGAGTGGCGAGGCGGCTCGCGCGCTTCTCCCAGGTCTCGGCCAGCCGCCCGGCCAATGCGCCGGAGGCCAGCTCGGCTTCGATGCCGCCCGCCGCTTCGATCGCGGTGAACTCGCGCCACGCGGCTTCGGCGAGTTCGTCGGTGAGCTTCTCGACGTACCAGGAGCCGCCCGCCGGGTCGATCACGCTGCCCAGCTTCGACTCTTCGATGAGGATCGCGTTGGTGTTGCGGGCGATCCGCGAGGAAAACGCGTCCGGCAGGCCGATCGCCGCGTCGAACGGCAGCACGGTGACCGCGTCCGCGCCGCCGACCCCAGCCGCGAAGCAGGCGACGGTGGTGCGCAGCATGTTCACCCACGGGTCACGCTGGGTGAACATCGACGGCGACGTGACCGCGTGCTGATGCATCCCGCGCGCGTCCGCGGCCGCGCCGGAAACTTCGAGGACCCGGTCCCACAGCCGGCGCGCGGCGCGGAACTTGGCGATGGTGAGGAACTGGTCCGCAGTCGCCGCGAACCGGAACTCGAGCTGCGCGGCCGCCGCGGCGACGGCCAGCCCGGCCTCGGTGAGCGCCCGCAGATAAGCGACGCCGGACGCGATCGTCGCGCCGAGTTCCTGCGAATCGGAGCCGCCTGCCTCATGAAACGGCAGTCCGTCGGCGACGATCGTGCGGACCTTGGGGTACTTAGGGGCAACCTTCGCCGCCAATTCGGCGGCCGGGCCGAGCGGCAGCGCCTGCCCGGTGCGCGCCGTGGTGCCGAGCGGGTCCGCACCGAGCGTGCCGACGGCTTCGCTGGCCGGGACCTCGCGCTCGGCGAAGAGGTCGAGAAGCGCCTGAGCTGCGGTTTCGTACTCCGCACCGGCGTCGAGGACGACCGGCGCGAGGCCGACGTAAACCTCATTCAGCGCATCCGCGAGCGCGGAAATCGGCAGCGAACCCTCGCCGAGCCGCAGCCACACCGAGGACGCGCCGCCTTCGAGGTCAGCGAGGATCGCGGCGTTCGCCGCGCGGACGTCTTCCCGCTGGTGACGGACCCGGATGTCCCATCCGGTGTCGACGACACCCTCCGGCCGAGCCCCGCGCACGAACGGCGGCAGACCGGGGAAGCCGAGGTCGCCGCCCGCATCGTCAGACGTGTATAGCGGCTGGATCTCGATGCCGTCGTAGGTGCGCGAGGCGAGCTTGCTCTCCGGCGCCCCCGCGAAATCCTCGGGGAGCCTGCCGCTCTTGCGCAGCACTCCCGCCACCAGCTCCTGCCACTGGGCGCGGTCCGCGGTCGGGAACTCCGCCGCGAGCGCGAGCCCGGGCTCGGAGGTCGGCGCCGACTCCGGACCAGCCACGTTCGTCATACCCAGTGATGGTAGAGGCAGGCCACCACCCGCACCTGTGACTCTGCTCGCCCCCCGTACGGGTGAACTCAGGGGTAGCGGTGCTGAGTCGAAGAGTGTCGGCCCCTTGGGCCACAATCATGGGGTGCCCTCGGAGAACAGCGACCTGGACCAGCCCGGCAACACCGACAGCACCGGCTCGGCGAAAGCCGGGCCGTCGACCGGCGGCGACCAGCCGCGGGTAGTCGCCGGGCGCTACCGGCTGCGGTCGGTTCTGGGGTCGGGCTCGATGGGCACGGTCTGGTCGGCCTACGACGAGTTCCTGCACCGCCCGGTCGCGGTCAAGGAGATGAAGGTGCCGCCGGGCATCCCGGCCGAACAGGCGGACGAACTCCGCGAGCGCACGCTGCGCGAGGCCCGCGCGATCGCGGTGCTGTCGCATCCGAACGTCATCACGCTGCACGACGTCGCGCGCGAGAACGACGCCCCCTTCGTCGTGATGGAACTGCTGCCGTCGCGCAGCCTCGCCCATCTGCTGCGCGACCACGGCCCCCTGACTGTCGAACAGGCCGCAGCCGTCGGCATCGCGGTCGCGGCGGCCCTTGAAGCAGCGCACGACGCAGGCATCACGCACCGTGACGTGAAGCCGGGCAACGTCCTCGTCGCCAGCGACGGCCGAATCAAGCTCACCGACTTCGGCATCGCCCGCAACGTCTCCGAAGCCACCATGACCCGAACCGGAATCATGCTGGGTTCGCCCGCCTACATCTCGCCGGAAGTCGCTTCCGGCGGCGCAGTCACCCCCAACGCCGACCTGTGGGGCCTCGGCGCGACGCTTTTCGCCGCCGTCGAAGGCGCACCCCCGTACGACGCGGACGGCGACCCCTTGGAAACCGTCGGCAAGGTCGTCAACGGCAAAGTCCCGCGCCCGAAACCCGGCCCGCTGGCCGACGTCATCGCGGCGTTGATGAAGAAGGAGCCGGAAAAGCGAATCTCGCTGCGCGAGGTGCGCCACCGCCTCTACCCCATGCAGAACAAGGCCGCCCTCGACCTGTTCGGCCCAGAACTGTTCCGCACCCCAGACGGCAAAAAGACGGCCGCCCACCTGGACGCCACCGACACCCAGGTCATCAAAACGGTCGCCCCGAAACCCGACACCCCCGATCAACCCGCCGCGCTGGCAGCAGACCCGGGCCCGCTGCCCTTCATGCGCTCGGGAAACACCGGCTCTGCCCCCGTCTTCGCCCCAGCTCCCCCGCTGCCCGCCCCACCCCCGTTGCCCGCTCCGCTGCCGCCTCCGCCCCCACGCCGCAGCAGCAAAGCAACGGCAATGCTGGCGGTAGCTTCAATGGTCCTGTTCGCCCTGGCCTGCGGCGGCGGTTTCGCCCTGGCGCGGGTCGTGAGCGGCCAAAACCTGCTGCCACCACAGGGCCCGGGAACCGGAGTGCTGGCCACCCTGGGCACCGTCGCAGGCTCATCGGAGCCGCTGAAGCTGGTCCCGCAACACGGGAACGCCAGCGCAACCGCGAACGTCTCGCGCGACAGCGAATACACCGTCTCAGTGCCTGAGGGATGGAAACGCTTCATCGCCTCCCGGAAATCCTCTTTTGGCGCCTCAACGGTAGTCCAATACCTTTCCCAGGACGGCCGCCAATCCCTGCGTCTGGAACGAATCCCGAACTTCTACGAGAAGTATTCGCTCAGCGACGCGATGGCAGCACTGCGCTCGTCAGGTTCGCAAGACTCATTCAACTTCACCCGAGAACCAGTCACCACGAACAACGGCGTCGAAGTCATGTTCCGCGCAGTAGAACGAGCACAAAGCCGCTCCGCCAACCCGGACGCAGTGATCACCCGCGCAACCTACGCACTGATCAAACAAGCGGACAACACCCTGTGGCTGCTATCGCTAACAGTCCCGGCGGAACAAGAAGACACCGGCTCCGCGACCTTTAACCAAATCGCGCCAACCTTGTCTTTCCCAGCAACTTCATAAACAACAAAGCCCGCACCAGCGCACCGCCAGGCAACGAGCTGCCGACACGCACTTCAAAGTGCCTTTTGCACGCCCTCCCTCACTAACCCATCATGGTGTTACGCACCATCAGTGAGGTGAGAAACATGGCCGACCAACGGCGCACAAAAGACCCCCGGCTACGCCCAACTGCTGAAACAAGCCGACTAACTCACCCCGCCACAGCCCGAGCCCGCCCAACCCCGTTCACCGCACTGACAGCCCGATTACCGGCAACCTCCCCGTGGTGAGCAACAGCCCAATCCACCATCCCCCGCACCGCGTCGATCAACGACCGCCCCAAATCCGTCAACGCGTACTCCACCCGCGGCGGAACCTCGGCATGCGCAGTCCGGGTAAGCAACCCGTCCCGCTCAAGATGCTTCAGCGTCTGAGTCAACATCCGCTGCGAAATCCCCGCCACACTCGCCTGTAAATCGGAATAACGCAGCGAACCACCACTCAAAGTGCTGATGGTCAACACCGTCCACTTGTCACCGATCCGGTCGAGCACCTCCCGGATAAAGCCGCTGTCCTCCGGCCACGCCTGACACGGACCGCTGACCTGTCGCGCTGACGCCATCTCGCTCCCCTTCCGAGTGCAACCGCACTACCAGTATGCAACCACGTCACACCTCAATTGAGAGAGAAGTGAGCACTGTGCACGCACCCGACACCATCGTCGTCGGAGCAGGCCCAGTGAGGTTTTCTCAGTAGCGTCCGTGGTGTTCGTGGTGGGTGAGGACGAGGGCTGC
>NZ_JBHRWI010000025.1:0-61899 GCF_042647905.1 Amycolatopsis halotolerans | reverse complement strand
TCTGCGCGCCGCGCTCGCCGAGTACGTCCGGCGCTGCAACGGTCGACGGCCGCATCGGTCCCGCGAGCTTCCCCCCCCCCACCGCGGCCGACCTGTCCGGTGGCGAACCTCGACTCTCAGCGGATCAAGCGAGAGCGGCTTCTCGGAGGCCTGATCAACGAGTACGAACGGGCGGCGTAGAGCTACTGGTCAGGGTCGGTCACTGACTTTTGGAACCCCACAGGAAGATTTCGTCAGACTGGACTTTGCCGGACCACCCCCGCTCGCGCGGCGAAGACCTTTCGTGACCTGTGGTTTACGCTGTGTCGGGCCGGTCGCCTCGACCTTGAAGTAATCCATGCCCCGCGCGTACTCAGGTGCGCGCTCGGCCGGCGAGCGAGGCGACGGTACCTTGCTCTGTTCAGGAAGCCCTTCTGCCGCTTGAGATCTAGTTCTCTTTGCCGGTCAGACCGGCTTGTTGTGGAAGCCAGTCGGGGCGCGGCGGCCGCGTCCCGACTGGCTTGTGCGGCGCAGTCCAGCGCGGGTGCGAGCTTATGTCCCGGGCTGGACGGCAGCCAGGCCGAGCATGCGGCGCGCCGTTGTCACGTCCATGACCCTGTCGCCGAGGGATTCGATGATCTTGACGGCTCGTTCTACGAGCTGTTCGTTGGTCGCGAGCACTCCACGGGCGAGATAGAGGTTGTCTTCGAGTCCGACTCGCACGTGTCCGCCAAGGAGCACGGCGAGGCCGGCGATGTGCAGCTGCCGTGCACCCACGCCGAACGCGAACCAGACGGAGTCTGCTGGAAGAATGCTTCGCATCGCCAGCAGGCCTTCAGGCGTCGCGGGGGCGCCGTAACGGACCCCGAGGCACAGTTGGAAGATCGTTGGCGACGGCAGCAACCCCTTGGCGATCAGGCTCTTGGCGAGTTCGATGTGACCCAGGTCGAATACTTCGACCTCCGGCGCCACGCCGGCTTCTCGCAGTTGCCGGGCCATTTGTTCGAGCCATGACGGAGTCGTCGCGTAGACCGCGTCGCCGAAGTTGACCGATCCGCAGTCGAAGCTGCCGATGTCCGGGCGGAGCTCGAGGATATGCTCGATGCGTTCCGTCGGGCTGACGAAGTCCATCTCGGCGGGGAACTCCAGGGGACTGTCCGGCGGTCCGAACAGCATCTCCCCTCCCATGCCGCCAGTCAGGTTGACGATCAGGGAGTCATCGACCTCTCGAATCCGTTCGAGGACTTCACGGTAGAGTTCGCGACGCCGGGACGGCTCGCCGGTGTCCGGTTCGCGGACGTGCGCATGGACTGCCGCGGCTCCGGCTTTGGCGGCGCGCAGCGCGTCCTCGGCGATCTGCTTCGGAGTGACGGGGACGCTGGGGTTCTTCTTGTGCCCGTCGCCGCTGCCGGTCAAAGCGCAGGTGATCATGACTTCTCGACTCATCGTCAACCTTTCCGTCGTGAGTCTTGCCGGGTAGTCCAACCGAGGATTTCGCGGATAAGCGCGGTTCGGTCGTCAGAGTATTTCAGCTTATTCTTTCGTCGATCCCATTGTGCTCAGAATTGCCAGTGGGAGAATTGCGACGAATTCGGCCAGCGTAATGATGCGCGGGCGGGGTCGAAGCGATGCGCGACTGTCGTCTGTTCCCGGGCGCGCGGCGAAGCGGTTACTCCGCCATCGAGGTCCGCAACCAGGTTCTGCTCGAGGCTGAAGTCTTCGTCGGCGATCCCATAGGTTTCTTCTTCAAGAGACTTATGCAGGAAGGCGCGCTGGTGCCGCGCCATTTGTGTCGGCAATCGACGGATTGTCCGCACTGCCGTTGTGGCCTGATTGCCGGAGCGCGGCCCGGGCATCGCAGATCATCTTATGGCGACCCGCGCTGTTTTTCACAGGTGCTCCTCTCCGGTCGAGACGGGTATGCGGTACGCGTCGAGTTGACGGCGGACATGGTCGGGCACAGGAGCCGGTCGGCCATGTTCGTCGACATAGACAGATACCGATGTCGCTTCCATGGCCGGTGCGCCGTCGGCGGCGAGAATTTCAGTGGTCGTTATGCTGGATCTCCCCACGCGAACGCAGGCCAGGGATCCTCTTACTTCCGTTACGTCTAGCGGTATGGCGGTGATGAATGTGAGGTTGGCTGATGCGAGCACTGTCGAGTCCCTGCGAATGCCAGCCTGGATGAAGAAACTATCGCGAAGGTGCTCGAGGTAGGTCAGGTAGACGGCATTATTGGCGTGGCGGTTGGCATCGAAGTCGGTCCATCGTGTCGGAATATTGCGGACGAACGGTTCCGGCATCAGGTCACGACTCCGAGGGTAGTGCGCTTTGGTGCCTTCGCCGATTGATCGAGTGCACCGCTGTGGTCTGTCGCGCCGCTGGCCCGCCTCCACCTGGCGACGCGAATGACCTGGTCGTTGTTGCCGTCGTCGCCAAGCGCCATCGAAGCGGGAGCGCAGACGTGCCGCACGATGTTCGGGGCGTCGATCTGAAGTCCGAAGTCGACGGCGGCGCGGGTGACGACGTCGAGCAGTCCGGCTTCGGCCACCTGCCGAAGTGCGCGCCGGGCGCCGTGTTCGGTTCGATCGTCCGGCCGTCTCCGTATGTACGTCGGCGCACGGCTGTTCGCGGATCGGCACCTGGCGGGCAGCAGCCCGGACGTGCATCGAGGCATCGAGTGACCTGGTCCTTTTCGTGGGCCGCGTGATCTTGCCGAGCGCGCCGGTCAGCGGGTGTGCTGCCATTGCGGCACCCGCAGGCCGTGCATTGTGTCGTAGGCAGCCCGTACGGGCTGCTGCCATCCGCGGAGCAGGTCATGACTGGGTTGGTAGACCTCGACGCCGATCGGGTGGCAGACATCCAAGGGATCACGCGCGTCCGGTCCCCACATCGGCACCGACAGGTCGCCGCCTGGGCAGGTGGACAGCGCACAGAGCAGATCGAGTTCCGCGAAGAATTCGAAGAAGTCCCCGGGCCGCGCAGGGCACGCTTTCATGAAGTATCGGTCTTCATCGGTGAGGCCGGTGCATTGAAAGACGTTCAGGACGTCGTGGACGTCGAACTCGGTGAGACCGTAGGGCAGCACCGCTCGGACCAGGTTCGAATGGCAGTGGAAGTCGAAATTCTCACCGGTGAGCATTCGGTTGACATAGGGGTCGCACCGCGTGCCGAGCAGGTCGTGCACCCGTCCGCCGTCACCGTCGACTCCGTAGCCGGAAAGGGTGTCGTGCGTGACGGTAACGAGCGGGCGGAGGAACGGCAAGGTCGACCACAGCCGATCGAAGGTGCTCACATGCGCACGCTGCAGTTGCCGGGTACGCGCTGCCCACATGCGCTCACGCGGGTCATGCGCGTTCCACACGTTCAAGTCGGCGACCTGTGGTCCGTCAATGGTCACCAGGCGGCAGATGTGTCCCTGCGGCACTTTCCAGGCCCGGCCCGACCGGATCGGTATCTCGAACGAGTCGACCAGCTTGTGCTGATCGTGAGTCGCCGCCAGCCGTCGGTAAAAGGCGCGATCCACCTCAAGCGCACTTCCGGCGGTCGGTCGGTACGCCGCTTCCACGGTGCCCATTTACTGTCCTCCCGCGGGTGCGTTGGCCCGGCGTCGTCGTACTGGTCGCCGCTGGTTCATTTCGTTTGCCCGGACCACATCGACCACTCCGCGCTCGGAATCGTCGAGATACTGCCGAGTCAGCGCGGCCGCCCCGGCACGGTGGCCGCTCCGGATCAGGCCGCAGATTTCTCGATCGCGCGGAACCCATGGCGTCTGCCACTGTGCCTCGTCCTTCATGACGGCGAACGCCAACCGCAGTTGAGCGAGGACGCCACTGAAGAACTGGTCGATGCTGACGCTGCCGAACATGCCCACTATCGCCTGATGAAAACGCAGGCTCGCCGTGCCCACGTGGTTCCAGGCTTCTTGCGACACCGCGCTCTCGGCGGCGTAAACAGTCGCTTCGAGAGCTTCGAACGCCTCTGCGGGCGCTGCCGAACTGTTCTCGATGGCACCAAGTTCCAATGCCCGCCGGACACGGTAGATCTCATGCACGTCGTCGGCGGTCAGCGTTTTGACCGCCGCGCTCTTGTGCATCGGGTACACAATCAGTCCCTCGTGCTCCAGTCGTCGCAGTGCGCCCCGCAGGGTGTGGCGGGCAACCGCGAACTCCGCGGACAACCGGCTGTCGCGCAACTGAGTGCCGGGCGGCAGGTGTCCCTCGAGTATCCGGTCGCGCAGTGCCCTGGCGATCCGCTCGTCGGCGGGTGCCGAAGCAGCCTGATCGAAGATCTCACTGTCCTCTGTCACGAGCCAAAGTTAGCTCAGATCGTTCCACAATGCAACGGCTTTGGCTGTCAGTCAGGGCAAAACATGGATTCTACCAGGGGTTTCGTCTGCCATCATCCGCGTTGTTGACTAATATTGTTCCACGATCTAGTGTCTCGTGAGCGCAGCAGGTCGTTGCTGATCAAGGCACGCCGCGCCGGAACGCGGGAGAGTCGCACGGAGCGCGGCCAGCGTATGAGAAGGCCCGCCGTGCGCGGTGCCCGCCGGCCGGAGCCTCATCGCGCACGAGCGACCTCCGCGAGTCCCGACACGCCAAGGAAGGCAGTTCTGATGAGCGATACGGCAGTCGATGGCCGAACTCGGCGAGGGGCCACGCCTCAGATGCGGCGCACAATCGCGGGTGCGTGCGCCGGCACGATCATCGAATGGTTCGACTACGGCTCGTACGCCTACGTCGCCGGGACGATCGCGGTGGTGTTCTTCGCCGGCGGTGATCCCGCCTTGGCGGTGATCCAGAGTTGGGGCCTTTTCGCCCTGTCATTTCTCATTCGTCCGTTGGGCGGGCTGTTCTGGGGATATGTGGGCGACCGCATCGGCCGTGCGCGCACTCTGAGTATTACGATCATCGGCACTGGCCTGACCACTACTGTCATCGGCCTGCTTCCCGTGTACTCGGTGGTCGGCTTCTGGGCGCCGATCTTGCTGCTCGTGACTAGGCTCTGCCAAGGTTTCTGCGCCTCAGGCGAATACGCGGGCGCGGCGGTTCTCGTGGGAGAACACGCGCCGCCCGGGCGGCGCGCTCGGTACGTCAGCTTCATCGCCATCGGAAACTCCGCGGGTTTTATGCTTGCGTCGATTTCGGTCACCGTCTTGCAGGCCGTGCTGGACACCGCAGCGATGCAGTCGTGGGGCTGGCGCGTTCCGTTCCTGCTCAGCGCACCGCTGACGCTCGTGGGCTGGTACATTCGCCGAAAGATCGACGAAACGCCGGCCTTTGTGGAAGTGCGGAACGGTGCAGCCCAAAGCGCGCCTCCTTTGCTCGCAGGCTTCTCGGCACACTGGAAAACCTTTTTACGACTGTTGTTCGTCATGGGAATCAATGCCGGAGCTTACTATCTCGTGCTGGCCTACATGGCCAGTTATCTTCAGGAAGAAGTTCAACTGAGCGCCTTTCAGTCCAATCTGATCGTCACCATTGCCTTGCTTGTTTACCTGCCCACCCTCTACTTTCTCGCCCGGCTGTCCGATCGTATTGGGCGCAAGCCGGTCCTGATCGCTAATACCCTGCTGTTCTTGGTGTTCAGTTTCCCCTCGTTCCTGGTGCTCGACCATGGCGGGTTTGCCGTCGCGCTGGTCGTCCAGATCCTGATGACCAGCATGTTCGCCTTCAGTGACTCCACCTTCGCCACCTTCTTCGTCGAATCATTCCCGGTTAACGTGCGTTTTACCGGTTTTGCGAGCCTCTTCAACTTCGGAGTAGCGATATTCGCGGGCACCACTCCTCTTCTTTCCAGCTGGCTCATCGGCCGAACGGGCGTCGCCGCCTCTCCGGCATTCATCGTGATGGTGTTGGCTGCGGCCTGCCTGATCGCACTGCTGCTCTCGCCCGAAACGGCCCCCGGGAAAAAGGTGCGATGACTTGCCCTCCCTGCGAAACGAGATCATCCTGGACCGGGCCCCACGGCTATCGCGGCGTGGCTGGCTTGACGCGTCGAGGGAGCATCGTCGGCGGACTGGTCATTGCCAGCAGTCGGGCCATAGCAGGACTCGCCTGGCGTCTCGCGGGTATCGCTGGCCAAAGGCCAGGGCGCAGTCTCTGATTCTGAGTCCGATGGTTCGCGACGGTTCGTTCAGTAAAAGTATTCCCGTACGGCGCGACAGGGTCGAACTGGATCCGAGCGACTGGCTGTCGCTCACCTTCGAAAGGGCTTAGTCTATGACTGAAGGTCACGTCGGATCGCGACCGTCGGGCGCCGGCCGCTCAGGGGAAATTCCGTTGCCTCGGCCCCTGTCACACATTCGCGTTCTCGATTTCGGGCAGTATTTTGCCGGACCTCTCGTCGGCATGATGCTGGCGGACTTGGGTGCGGAGGTCATCCGCATCGACCCCCCTGGCGGTCCCAGGTTGCATTCACCTGCTACCGATATGCTGTCGCGCGGCAAGTCGTCTTTGACCCTCGACCTCAAGTCCTCGGATGGCTTGGCGACGGCCCTTGAGCTGGTGCGTCGTGCTGATATCACGATCGAGAATTTCCGTCCTGGTGTCATGAAACGGCTCGGATTGGGGCCGGACGAACTGCGCGCGGCGAATCCCGGGATCATCAGTCTGTCGCTGCCTGGTTTTGCTTCGACTGATCCCGGTCTGGCGCCTGTCGCGGCATGGGAAGCGGTGATCGCTGCACGGACCGGGCAGTTCAGTGACATGGGCCTGAACCGCCGCCTCATGGGAATCAACCCCAGCTTCACACCGCTTCCGCTGGCTTCCGCGTATGGTGCGACCTTCGGGGCAATGGCGACGCTGTTCGCGCTCGGCGCCCGGGATCGAAACGGCGGGGATCACATCGAGGTTCCGCTGGCGTCGGCGCTGCTCGAAGGTCTTGTCTACAACTGCGAGCAGATTGAAGACTATCCAAAACGCTACAGTTCCGCGCGCGAGATAGAACTTGACCGGCGTGAAGCGGAAAGACTCCCTTGTGATCTCCCATTTTCGGAATTAGAGAGATATTTAGATCCATTCTACCGGACATACGAGTGTGCGGACGGACGCGGGTTCTTCGTCGGCGCAGCCGGTGTCTCGGGGCATCCCCAGCGAGCGCTTCGGGCGCTGGGGCTCGAGGAGCTCGCGCGGAGCCTTCCCGACTTCGACGCCTACCTCGACCAAAAAGATTGGCCGGCCGAGTGGAGCATGCGAAACTCTCCGGTGGGGGAGCGTGACCGAGAACGTCTTGCCGGGGTGATGAAGGCTGCCTTCCTCGGGCGTCCAGCTCGCGAATGGGAGGAAATCTTCGGGGCGGCGAAGGTGCCCGGAACCCTGCAACGATCTACCAGGGAATGGCTTTCGGACCCCCACGCGCTGGCCTCCGGCCTCGTCTTGAGAGTCTCCGATCCACGCCGCGGCGATATGCGGCAAATGGGAAACGTCGCTTGGCTGGCCGATGATTCCGCGGCGGAAAAAAAGCGCCCTGGGCCCACCCTCGACGATGCGTCGTCAAGGCTCCCCGCGATCCTCGCGGAGGCACCGCGCACGCTCCGCGGCGGCGCGGAATCCTCGGGATGGCTCGAGGGGTTGCGGGTGGTCGATCTGACGAATGTCGTCGCCGGTCCGACCATCGGATCGACGGTGGCGCGTTTCGGCGCGGACGTCGTGTCAGTGCAGCCGGTGGAGCCGTCGCTCGACCCATGGGGTGCGGTGACGCTTGGCGTGCACGCTCATCGCGGCAAGAGGAGCGCTCTGCTGAATCTCAAGACTCACGCGGGACGCGAAGCGCTCGAAAAACTGATTGTCGGGGCTGACGCGGTCACGATGAACTGCACAGACTCGCAGCGTGAGGAACTCGGTCTTTCGATCGAACGTCTCCGCACGCTGAACCCGACAGTCATCCTCGTTCAAGTCGATGCGTTCGGCGGTCCACGGCGTGGCCCCAAATCCGATCATCTCGGGTACGACGACTTGGCCCAGGCGGCGACGGGCGTCATGGTTCGGTTCGGCGGAGGCCTGGCGACCCCGGAGGAGCATGCTCATATGGGCACGATCGACGTGATCGCGGGTCTGAGCGCCTGTGTTGCTTTAGGGGCGGCGTTGGAACGCCGAAGGAGAACCGGGCAGGGCGGCGTCGCGCGTACTTCGCTGGCCGCCGCGGGAAACCTGATCCAGGCACCGTTCATGTTTGACTATCCGGGCCGCGCTCCATTTTCTGAGCCAGCCGGGCGTGAAACGCGCGGGCAGGGGCCCTTTTATCACTGCTATCAGGCCCTGGACGACTGGATGTTTTTTGCCGCGCCGGAAGAGCGGCGAGTCGCACTCAGGGCAGTCCCTGATTTGGCGGACCTCGCGCAGGAAACCGAGGAGAACCTGGGCGCCGCGTTGGCGGCGCGCTTCGCGACACGCGACGTCGCCTACTGGGAAAAGTCCTTAGCGGGCACCTCTTCGGCAGTTATCCGCATCGGCTCGCTGCGCGCCACGCGCGCCGCCGCGCTGGTGGCCGAGAGCGAAGGTGAGATCGACCTCGCCCAGGCTACGTTCCGCGTTGTCCGTCACGACCGCCATCCGATGGGCCGGTGGATCGATCTTGTCGCGCCGAATGCGGTACGGCCCGAACGGGGTCGTGTCTTCATCCCGGGAGACGCACCGAAATATGGTGCGCAAACCCGTGAGGTATTGCGCGGTATTGGATACGCAGAGGAGCGCGTCAACGCAATGCTCGCCAAGGGGGAAGCGGGTGATAGTTGGTCTGAGAATTATTTGCCGGAGTGAATTGAGCAGCAAGTTCGGACTGTGCGTTCGGTCTGCGGACGAGAGTCGTCGAGGCCGTGTGCAGTTGTGGTCAGCGGGATCATGTGCTTGCTCGGGAGCAGGCGCGGGCGGGTGAAAGGGAAGACCATGGTAAAGAAGCTGGAGAAACGAGTTGCTATCGTCACCGGTGCGGCCGGGGCGCTGGGTCGGGCCACTACGGCCGAGTTACGCGAATCCGGCGTCGACGTCGTGGGCGTGGATGTCGTAGGCGGGGATTGCGAGCAATTCGACATAGCGAGCAAGGAAGGGTGTGCGGCGATGGTCGCCCGCACCCTGGAGATGCACGGACAGCTCGACATTTTGGTCCTGAACGCCGGGGTGCAGCACGCGTCGCCTATTGAATCATTCGATGACGTCCAGTGGCAGCGGGTTCTTGACGTGTGCCTCAATGGCCCATTCTACGCCATCAAGGCCGCGTGGCCGGCGCTCACCGGTACGCCGGGCGGTCGCATTGTCGCCACGGCCTCCACGTTGAGCTTCCGCGCTGAGGCCAACAAAGCGGCATACAACGCTGCCAAGCACGGCTTGCTCGGGCTCATCAAGACCGCGGCCGTCGAGGGTGGTCAACTTGGTTTGACTGCGAATGCCGTGGCTCCGGGGTGGATGATGACCCCGTTGGTGGAGAAGCAACTCGCCGATCAAATGCGGCTGCGAGAGGCCTCTCGGGACGAGGTTCTTGCGGCGTTCCTCGAGGAGCAACCCGTGAAACGCTTTGTCGAGACGACAGAAGTGGCGGCAACCATATCGTTTCTGGCTTCGCCCGCGGCGTCAGCTATCAATGGGGTTTGCGTGCCGGTGGATCTGGGTGCGCTGGCGTGACGGTGCGCCGACCTGCCTCTGCTGCGGCGCGGCGTTGCTGACCTGAAGCAGAAGGCGCGCTTCGACAGGAACGCTCACCGGTCGGCGCACGTAACGGAGGTTGGAACGCCGCGACCGCCGTTGGACGGACCACTCCCGCTCGCGCGGGGAGAACTTTGTGGCGCTGCGAGCTAGTGATCACGATCTATATCGGCGGTATGCCCGCAGAAGGTGGCTTGGAGCTTGTCGAATCACTTGACGCAGTCCGGGAGCAGGCGGCTCGCGCGGAAATGATCGAAGCGCTCAAGCGCGGACAAGTTTCTTCGTGCTTGCCAGTTGTGCGCGGGATCATCGCGCGATCCTGCCACCCCGGGCGTTTACCGTTGGAATGTGCAGTTGATCGCCGACTCAACCGCCGATGCGCCACCGCACGTCCTTCCGAGGCTTCAGCCCGCCTGTGCTGCGCTGGCGAATTTCGGTCAACGCCTGGATGATCTCTGCTGGTCGCTGAAAAACTGCATCCGGGTCGAGATAGTACTCGCGGATGCGACTGTCCAGGGTCGTCACCTTCGCCAGCGCTTCACGTGCCTCGTGGGCGCGCAGGTTGTGGCTCTCGATTGCGCCTAGGGCCAGTCGCCGGGCGAGTTCTTCCCTGTCGGACTGCTCGAACCCGTCCGGCAGATTCACCCGGGTGGACCGTGTCTGGTTGGCCTCCGCGACAGCCACGGCAGCAATCGCAGCATTCACCAGCTCCTCGGCCGAAGACCGCCGTTTCGTGCGCACGTTCACCCAGTACGTCACCATCGCACCGAGAAAGACCGAGACCAGGGGAACGACCGCACCAACGGCAGTGGAAGTCATATCTACATCCTGGCCGTCCGGCGCTAAGCGTTCAGGGACTGCTTCAGCAGCCGATGAACCTTGTGCTCTTGCCGCTCCGGCAGATCGGTAGGAAACGATCGCCCCGTCGAGCATCATCGTCCGGCCCGCGTACATTGCCGCGCTCGGCTTCGCTCCCTCGTCGACCGGACAACCAAGGGCCAGCCGTTCCGCCGACACGAAGACCCGGCCCCTCCGGACTGGCAATCCGCGACCCGCGCGAGCAGTGCGGGGATGCGCAACTGGCTGCACGGAGGTCGAGTTCCCCGCCTCTGGAGCCCCCTCTCGCCATGCCCCGCTTGGCAGGCTGGGTTTCGTGACGGTCGATCTGCTGCCTTGCCTGCTAGCCGCCTCGTTCGCCGCGAACCTGCTCGCCTTGCTCTCCGAAATAACCGGTTTCGGCGGCGGAGTTCTGGTGCAGGCCGGTGTCTCGCCGCGCTGTTCGGTCTGCGTGCTGTTGTCCCGGTGCCGACCGGGGCTCAGCCGACTTTTCGTTTGCGACCGCTGCGCGCGTCGGCGGGCTGCACTTGGCCCAGTGTCGATCTGGAGACAGTCGTGGACGGACTGAAGGATGCGGAATTCGTTGCTGCGGAAGCCGGGCTGCTCGACGACGCCTTCCAGCTTGCTCAGGCTCGCGGTGCAGTCCGCCGCCTTGCCAGGCAACCGCACGCCGATCGCTGAACTCTCGTCGTGTCAGGAAACTCCCGGTTCGGGACCCGTGCGTCGGCACCGGTTCGCGCGGACGCCGAGCCACCAGAGTGCACCGTGGACCGACGTAGTCCCGGGACGGTCGATCTTCGTCGGTCGCATGGCCCGTGACGAGCATTCAACGAAGCGTTCGGCCGGTCGAGCGCGGTTGTCCGCGGTTCGTCGGGCAGGCGTGTTTTTCCCGGCATGTGGTGTTCAGGCGCGGGCGGCGTCGATGAGTGCTTTGCCTGCGTAGTCGCCGGGGCGATGGGTGGGACCGGGCAGCACGAAGTAGTAGCCGCCCCCGAAGGGCAGGATGTATTTGTCGAGGGCCTGTCCATTCAGCCGGCGTTGGACCGTGGCGAATCCGCGTTCGAGGTCCTGCTGGAAGCAGATGAAGATCAGTCCTTCGTCGCGCGGGTTCTCTGCGTTGCGTCGGTATGAGTAGCCGCGGCGGAGGATCCGGTTCTGGTCCGTTTCCGGTCGTCGGGGGTTGGCGCGGCGGATGTGGGCGTCGAGCGCGATGGTCTGCCCGGTCGGGTCGCTGGAGTAGTCGAATGGTGTCGTCTCGCCGAGGCGTCCCAGCGGGGAGCCGTCTCTTTTCGTCCGTCCGATGACTGTCTCTTGGCGCGCGACGGATTCCGCGTCCCACAACGACGGCGCGAAGCGGATCAGCCGGACGACTTGGTAGGTGCCGCCCGCGGTCCACGCTGGTTCGTCGCTGCCCGGCTGGACCCAGACGAGCTGGTCCATCAGCTTCGGATCGTTGACGTCGGGGTTTCCCGCGCCCTCGCGGAATCCGAACAGGTCCCTTGTGGACGGTCTGCCGTCTTTGGTCGCCGAGTTCTCGTCGCGGAATCCGCCAATGCTCCATCTCGGCCGCAGCCAGCGGCTGGTCGCTCCCGCCAGCCGCTGGCTGACGCGTTCGGCTTCCCCCGATTCCGCAGCGCAGACTTGCACCAGGATGTCGCCGTGACACTGACGAGCGTCCAGCACATCGTTCGGGAAAGCAGGCATCGTTCCCAGCCGGCGTGGCCGCAGCGCCTGAAATCCGAACCTGCCGTCGAACAGCGACGCACCGACGGCCACGGTGACTTCGCTGCCTGCGATCGCCTCGTCAAGGCTTCGAAAGGTGGCTTCCACGCTCGCACGGTCGGTCGCCGCGAAGTCGAGCGACGACATCACGACCGACTTCGGCGGCGGGGTCACCACTCCGGTCTGTGAGCGCTCCGCCAACTCCGGCACGTCGTTCCCCGATGCCGGGGCGGCCGAACACGAAGCAGCCATCGACGCCGCCAGTATCGAGCCGAAAAGCGCCCTGCGCGGCAGCTCCGCGCTCCGGACCGGCAAGCAGTCGCTATCGGCCACAGCCGCTCCGCTCTGTCCACGACGACCAGGCCACCGGCCCTTGCGCTCTCTGCCGCAAAGACGCGCGAGCAGCGGCATCGTCTCGCGATCCGGCCGGTTCCCGCACTGCCAACCTTTTCCGCAATCCGTATCGCTCGATTTTGACGTGCACGAAATCTCTTCTCGATCCGATTCGTTGAAAACAATGCCGAACTGATCTCCGCGCATGGCACGGTGGCGTCCCCAAGTCCTCAGCCCGCTTGCGGCGGAGTAATGCTGCGGGGCACGCCGGCTCGAGGACAGTCCGGCGTGGGGCTGTCGTTTCCTGCCTCGGAGCCTCGCTTCGTGCTCGTTCGGTTCCGGCTGTCGCGCGCAAGGCCGGCGGTCGTGGCGGGACTTCGCTGCGCGGCAGCCCCTGGGCCGATCGGGTTCCCTGACTGCCGTCCTCACGGGCCGTCCCGCCCTCTTGCCGGCAGGGGCGGCTCATCGGCCGATCGCTCAGATCAAAACGCCGGAAGATCGCAGCCTGTCGAGACCGGACCCGCTGACCTCGAGGCGCGCGGTATGGGCAGGATCGAGGATGTCGGTTTCTCGACCGTATCTCCATATCTTGTCCACTCGAATCGAGACTGAGGCGCGATCGCCCGTACTGTCGACGAAGGCGTTGAAAACCTGCCCGATCGAGGTTGTGCCTTCAAGTGCGCGCACCACGCAGACCGCATGTTCCGCGGCAACGGATTCCACCTCCTGCACGTAGACGGAGACTTTATCGGCCAAGTTTCAGCGCTCCTTCGACGAACTGCTGGATCTGTGCCGCCGAAAGCTTCGGCATGGCCTCCAAGGTAGGCGAGATCTCGCTGATGGAAACACTCGCCGGGACGGCGATCCCCAGGTCGCGCAGGAGCCCCCTGGCGTCGGCTGCCGGTATCTCCGCGCTGATCCGCCGGGCGAACTCGTTCGGTGCCAGGTCCACGCCCACTTCGAACTCGGACGCTATGTACCCCTCGTAAGTAGCCACTCCCGCAAGGTCGCCGGGCAACGCGATCTGGACCACCGCTTCACCGAATTGCTGAGAGTGCGTGGCGAACGTGGCGGCCACGCCGGGATCGGTGGACGTTGGAGTGACTCCGACGCGTTGCGTCCCTTCGCTGCCGGGATATCCGCGCGTGGTTCCCCGGAACAGGGCCTGCGGTTTGGCGCCGAGCGGGTCGGTGAGGTTGGTGGGCTGGTTGGTGACGTAGGCGTAGAGGTTGCTGTCGCCGCCGGCGAAGCCGAGGGGGTCTTGGCTGATGAAGCGCTGGTCGCCCGGCGAGTAGTAGCGGGCGCGGTTGTGGTAGAGGCCGGTGCCGTCGTCGTCGCGGCCGGCGAAGCGGGTGGGGTTGGCGTTGTCGGTGCCGGTGAGGGTGGTGGCGCCGAAAGGCTGGTAGGTGTATTCGCCGGTGACGGCGCCGTTGGTGTCGGCGACGGCGAGGGTGCTGCCGAGACGGTCGGTGAGCAGGGATTGGGTGTTGCTGCCGGTGGTGCGGGCGTAGACCTGGTCCAGGCCGCCGGTGAGGGTGGTGGCGGTGACGGTGGCGCCGGACAGTTCGGCGGCGGGGTCGAGGCCGTCGTAGAGGTAGTTTTTGGTTGCTCCGGCGGCGGTTTTGCCGATGCGGCGGCCGAGGCCGTCGTAGGCGTAGGCGGTGGTCTGCCCGGCTGTGGCGGAGGCGGTCAGCTGGCCGCGGGCGTTCCAGGTGTAGCTGGTGGCGCCGTCGGCGGTGAGGTTTCCGGCGTTGTCGTAGGTGCGGGCGGTTTCGGCGAGGTCGGTGAGCTGGTTGGCGCCGTCGTAGGAGGCGGGGCCGTAGGCGGCGGGGATGGCGGCGCGGGCGTAGCTGCCGCCGACGTGGATCGGGCGTCCGGCGTTGTCGTAGGTGTAGGCGAGGTCGCCCAGTGTGGTCGTGCCGCGGGTGTAGCCGATGGAGGCGAGTTGGTCGGCGTTGTCGTAGCCGTAGGTTTCGACGATGCCGTCCGGCAGGGTCACGGTGCTGCGCCGGCCGGCGCCGTCGTAGCTGATGGCCGTTTGTGTGCTGCCCTGGGCGATGCTGGTGGGCCGTCCGGCGTTGTCGTAGCCGTAGCTGATTTGCGGCTGGCCGGCCGCGGTCATGGTCTTGCGGCGCCCGGCAGGGTCATAGGTGTAGCTGATCTGGCCTTGCGGGGTGGTGGTCTGGGCGAGCTGGTCGAGGTCGTTCGGGCTGAAGGCGGTGGTGCCGGCGATCGAGTCGGCGGCCGAGGTGAGACGGTTGCCGGCGTCGTACCCGTAGACGGTCTGGCTTTCCGCTCCGGCCTGGGTGACCCCGTAGCGGACGGCGGAGGTGCGGTCGAGGGCGTCGTGGTCGATCGCGGTGGTGGTGCCGCGGGCGTCGGTGGTGGTGGCGAGGTTGCCACCCGGGTCGTAGCCGTAGGTGGTCTTGCGGTTGAGCGGGTCGGTGTGGGAGGTGACCCGGTCGAGCGGGTCGTAGTCGTAGGTGGTGGTGTGCTGTCGCGGGTCGGTGACGGTGTGGAGGTTGCCGTTGGGGTCGTAGCCGTAGGCGGTTGTGCGGCCCAGCGGGTCGGTGACCGACGCGATCCGGTCGAGCGCGTCGTAGGCGATCGTCGTTGCCGAGCCGGTGGGGTCCCGGCTGCCGGTGACCCGGCCCGTCGCGTCCAGGGTTTGTCGGGTGGTGCGGCCGAGCTGGTCGGTCGAGCTGGTCGGCTCGCCGAGGGTGTAGCCGTAGACGGTGGCGTGGCCGAGGTTGTCGGCGACCTTGCTGACTTGGCCGTTTTCGAGGCTGTCGATCGTGGTCGTGCGCGCGGTCGGGTCGGTGACGGTGTGCAGCGCGCCGTTGGGCAGGTAGCCGTAGACGGTGGCGTTGTTCTGCCAGTCGGTGCTGCGGCTGATCTGGTCGAAGGGCCCGTCGCTGGTGAAGGTCGCGGTGCGGGCGCTGGAGGTGCCCGCGAGCTGGGTGAGCGAGGTGAGGTTGCCGTAGGGGTCGCGGCCGAAGTCGGTGCGGCGGTTCAGTGCGTCGGTGGTGCTGGTGACGGCGTTGCTGGCGGGGTCGCGGGTGATGGTGGTGGTCTGGGCGAGCGGGGTGCCGAACGCGGCGGTGTCGCTGGTGGTGAAGCCCGCGGCGTTGAAGGTCAGGCGGCGGACGGTGCCGCGCGGGTCGGTCAGGCGGGTTTCGGTGACGTTGCCTGCCGCGCCGGTGGTGTAGTCGATCGTGAAGAACGTGCCGTCGGCGTTCGTCTGTTTGGTGACGCGCCCGTTGGCGTCGTAGGTGTTGGCGGAGTAGACGGTGCCGCGGGCGTCCTTGCTGGTGGCGAGGCGTCCTTGGGGGTCGTAGGTGTAGGTGGTGACGTTGTTGCCCGCGTCGGCGAATTGGGTCAGGTGGCCGGAGGTGTCGTAGTCGTAGGTGACGGCGCGGCCGGTGTTGTCGCTGACGAGCGCGAGTTCGTGGTCGCTGTCGTAGGACAGGCCGAACCATTTCCCGCTCGGCGAGGTGACTTGGGTGATGCGTCCCTTGGCGCGGACGATGCCATCGGGGTCGGCGGCCGCGCCGGCGCGGTGGACGGTGATGGTGTTGCCGAACTTGTCGCGGATGGCTTGCAGCGGGGCTTCTTCGCCGAAGACGTAGGTGGTGCCGTCGCGGAGCCGGACGTCGAAGCCGTTGCCGTTCCAGGCCAGCACGGATCCGGCGAACTTCGTCGGGGTGGGGTCGGCGGCGAAGACGGCGTCGAGGAAGTCGGTCGATCCGGTGCCGCCGGGGGTGATCCGGTGGTATCGCACCCGGCCGCCGTCGGGCAGGATCAGCTGTCCGTCGATCCACTGCTGGTCGGAGTAGAGGTACATGTTGTAGTCGAAGTCGCCGCCCACGCCGAAGGTGCGCTGTGCGGTGTCGCCCTGCTGGTAGGTGCGGTTGATCGCGAGCGGCAGGGTGTCGTTGACGGCGAGGTCGGTGTGGCTGCCGGTCAGCAGCCCGGTGGCCAGGTCGACCGGGTCCGCGGCGCTGACGACGCCGCCGGGCTTGGAGGCGACCGGGGGCGGCGGCGCGGTGCCGGGCTCGATGAGCATGGCACCGGTGAACTGGTAGACCTCGGTGCCGGCGTCGGGCACGACCTGCTTGCGGTCGGCGGTGACCTTGCCGTGGCCGTAGACGAACCAGCCGCGGCCGGCCGGGTCGTAGTGCCAGAAGTCCATCACCGTGCCGGGCGCTGCGTTGGCATAGTTCGGGTAGACCACGCGGGCGCCGGTGGGGAACACGTGGGCGCTGCCGGGCTGGACGGTGAAGTACACCGGGACGTGGGAGTTCGGCAGCGGGAACGGCGGGCGGTCGATCGGGATCGCGGTGATGCCGAGCCGGGTCACCGGTTTGCCCGCGACGTCGCGGACCACGGCCCCGGCGGGCAGGTGCACTTCCAGCCCGGGGATGGCGGGGTTGGTGACGACCACTTCGCTCGGAGTCGGCGAGGCGAATTCGACGGTGTGGGCGGTGTCGAGCGCGGTCAGCCAGATCGGGTACGGCAACACGGTAGTGCGGCCGGCGGCCGCGTCGACGCCGACGTCGTACAACCCGAACGACGCCTTGGGCCCGCTGGCGGTGGCGCCGTCGACGCGCAGCACGCGGTGCCCGGCGCCGATCCCGGCGAGCAGGAACCGTCCGGCGGCATCCGTGGTGGCGCGCGTGCCGTCGATCGAGACGGTGACGTCGGGCAGGCCTCGCCCGTCCAGCGTCCGCACCCGCCCCGACAACGCCGTCGTGCCGGGGCTCGCGCTCAGCGCCGCGGGCTGCTCCGCGGCCACGGCGGCGCGGTGGGTCGTCCAGTCCTTGCCGGCGAGGTTGGCTTTGTCCGGGGTCCACGTCTGCGCGCCGGCCTGCGCGGCCGGGGCGGGTTGCTGGAAGCCGGAGGGCACGCCCGGGGCGCGCGGGGGCATCGCGTCGGCGTTGGACAGCTGCAGAGCCGCGCCGGGGCCGGGCGAAGGGGCGACCGCCGGCGGTGCGGGGGCGCGGGGCTGCGCCGAGGAGCGCGCGGACGCGGCGGCTGGCACGAGCACGACTGTGGCGGTGCCGGTGTTGGAGTACGGGCCGAGGATGATCTCGTAGCTTCCGCTCACCGGCAGCGCGGGCAGGCTGATCGACGCGCCGCCCTGGCCGCTGGCGAGAACCGTACCGTCCGGTTTGGACACTTGGTAGTACGGGTAGTAGGGCACCGTGCCGCCGGTCGTGTTGAGCGACAGGCGCTGTCCGGCGGTGCCGGCGTAGTGCAGCCGGTTTTCCTGGCCTGCCCGGGGGAAGGACAGGGTTTTGGCCGTATTGAGCTGCAGCGTGCCCGCGTCGATCGGCTCGGACAGGGTCGCGGTGACCGAACCGGTGGCGAAACCGTCCGGGGTGACGATGATCCGGTGGTTTCCGGCGGTCGCCGGGACGATGATGATCTCGCCGCCGGGATCGACCCGGTCGTCGATGATCGCGGCCCCGGTCGGGCCGAGCACCCGCACCCGCAGCACCGTGCCGGCCGGGAACGTCGAGCCGGTGAGGCCGAGGTCGAGGCGCTGGCCGCCGACCGCCGTGAAACCGGTTTCGCCGAGCTGGGCCCGCTGGGCCATGGCGAGTGTCTTGGCGGCTCCGCCCGCCGTGATCGCGCCGGCGTCGACGCGCTGTTCGAGCATCAGCTGCGTGGCGCCGGTTTCGGCGTACGGGTACACGACGATCTGGTAGGTCCCGGTGGCGGGCAACGGATCCAGGTCGACCTGGGTTTCGGTCAGGTTCCCGTCGCGCAGGACGGTGTTGTCCGGCTTGACCACCTGGACGCGGAAGGTGTGGGCGAAGGTCGGGGCGGCGAAGTCCAGGCTCAGGTGCTGTCCGGCGGTGCCCGCGACGGTGAAGCGGGTGCCCTGCCCCGCGCGCCCGGCGCTGACCTGTTTGGTGGCGCCCACGGCGAGTGCACCGCCGGCCTGCTCGTTCGACAGCGTGACCGTGACCGCGCCGGTGCTGGTCGCGTCGTTCAGGGAAAACTGCAGCCGGTACGCGCCGGTCGCCGTCGGGGTGAAGAAGAACGAGCTGAGCGAACCGATGTCGGTCGCTCGCACCGCGACCTTGCCGTCCGGGCCGATCACCTGCACCCACAACGACGCCGCGGCCGGGAAGGTCCATCCGGAGAACGCCACCGACACCGTCTGTCCCGCGGTCGCCGGGAACGACGACACCGCGGTGCGTCCCGGCTGGGGGAGGCTGATCGTCGTGGCGTCACCGGTCGCGCTGAGCGCTCCTGCGGGCTGGATCGTCGTGAGCCGCAGGCTGAACGCGCCCGCGCTGGAGTACGGGTCGACGGTGATCGTGTAGGTGCCGGTCGTCGGCAATGCCGGGACTTCCCAGTGGTAGTCCGCGACGATGCCCGACGTCAGGACCGAACCGTCGGGCGCGGTGACCGTGAGGAAAGGCAGATAGGCGAAGCCGTAGCCGGTGAGGTCCAGGCTCAGCGCGGTGCCTGCGGTCCCGGCGTAGGTCAGGCGGGCGTCCTGGCCGGGCCGGTCGATCTGCACGGTCTTGTCCGCGCCCGCGGTGATCGCGCCGGCTTCCAGCGCGACCGAGGCGGTGACAGTGATCGATCCCGTGCTCTGGTCGGAGGAGCCGAACACGACCGAGTAGGTGCCGGTTTCGGCTGCGGTGAAGTCGAAATTGCCGTTGCCGTCCAGCCTGATCTGTCCCCGGGTGGACCCGGGCGACCATTGCAGAGCCACCCCGTGCGGCTCGCGGATCGACGCCGTGGCCAGCGTGCCGGCCGCGAACGTGGAACCGCTGAAGCCGAGGTCCAGGTGCTGGCCGGCGGTTGCGGGGAAGGACAGTTCCGCTTGCTGGCCGGGCTTGGCCAACGTCACCGGCGTGCCCGCGCCGGTCGTGCTCAGCGCGCCGCCGACCCGGCTGGAGAGCGTGGCTGTGACCGAGCCGGATCCGTTCGCCGGCGGAGTCAGCGCGATCTGGTAGATGCCTGTGCTGGGCAGCGGCGGGAGCTCGTATCCGCCGTGCAGCTGGGAAAAAGCCCAGAACTGGTCGTAGGGAGCGCGGGCGAACTTGCCGCCGTAGGGAGTGAAGGCGCCGACGCCGAAATCAGTCGAGAACGTCGATCCGGTCAGCCCGAGGGTGAGCCGCTGGTCCTTCTTCCCGGCGAACCGCAGCAGTGCGATCTTGCCCGCGGCCGGGATCGTCACGACGGTCGCCGCGCCGTCGACGGCCAGCCGCGGCGTCGTCGCGACAGCGGCCGCAGCGAATCCGCTCGGGGCCACGATGACGTCGTCCGTGCTCGTGCCCGCCCCGCCGGGGGTCTCCACCGTCACCGGGCCGGGCGCCGCGTAGTCGGGCAGTTCGACCGTCAGCGACGTCGCGGTCGCGGTCTTCGCCTTGGCGCGCACCGAGCCGACGGACACCACGTCGTTCGCGACGGCCGGGTCGAACCCGGAACCGGAGATCGTCAGCGTCGAACCGCCCGTCAGCACCGCGGGGCTGAACCCGGTGACGACCGGAGCCGCGGCCGCGGCGTCCACCGTGAACGCCTGCTGACTGCCGGCCGAGCCGGACGGCGTCGCGACCGTCACCGCCCCGCTTGTCGCTCCGGCGGGGACGGTGACGACCAGCGACGTAGCGCTCGCCGCGGTCACCGCGGCCGCTTTTCCGTTGAAAGAGACCGTGTTCCCGGCAGCGGAGGCGGTGAACCCGGTCCCGGACACCGTCACGGTCGCGCCGACCGGAGCGTGAGCGGGCACCAGGCTCGTGATCGACACCGTCGACGAGGCGTACCGGTCGATCGAGGTCAGATTCCCGGACGCGTCGTAGTTGTAGCGCCCGGCGGCGCCGTCCGCGCCCGTCTGGGCCACGCCCTTCAGCTGGCCCGCGGCATCGTAGGAGTAATCCACCGGATTCGACGGAAGAGCCGCCGCGGCCCGAGGCGCCGGCGCGGCCGCGCCGCTGGCCGGAACCTGAGAACCGGACAGGACCAGAAGCGCGGACAACCCCAGCATGAACGCACGCCGCAAGGCAGGCACGATCCCCCCAAAGGAAACACCGAGTGAACAGCTCTGAATGGAACGAAAACGCGTGACAGAACCGTGAAAAGCCGCTTCCCGGGAAAACTCGAAAAGCGCACCGGCTGACGACGCTAATCAACCGGTGCGCCGTGCACAAGATTGCTTGCAAGCCGTGCAGGTAAGAACGGGCAAGCCGCGGAGCATCAACGGGCTAAGACGGACGCGAGAACGGGCAAACCGGGCGGTCGCTGCCGTTGATCCCCCGAATGACCTACGACTATCGCCGTGGTTTGCGGTTGACGCGGATTCGCTATTTTTAGTTCTTGACCAACAGGTCGGCAAAGGGGCCTTATGTGATTAAGTTGTTGACGTCTGCGGTCTGCGGGAGCGTTGCGGCCCGTCCGCTGCTGGTTGAAATTCGCAAGCACGAGTCACTCGCGCGTTGAACGTTGCGGAGTCTCTTGCCTCGGGCGAGTTCGGGAAGGCGGCGGTGGGTCCTGGGCTGTTATCAGTGGCAGCCAGTCCCGGTGGGAAGCCGGGCGAAGCTCGCATCAGGGGATACGCAGGGGAACTGTGCGAGGCGCTCTTTCAGAAGCTGTGCTGATTCAGCTCGTGTATTGATCGCTGCCGAGCCTGACGGGTAACCGACGGGCTCGCTTCCGCGATGTCAACTACCGGAACTGTGTTGATCAGGGCGGAGGCAAGTGATGGCGAGCGGGCAGAGCCACGGGTTGGGTGTCGGGAGCGGGAGCATCATCGACTACGGCGGCGGCGTCATCGAGTACCGGCAAACCGGCAAGCTGCTTCCGGCTTTCAAGGTCAACATCGCCGATATCACCGGGTTTTCGGTCCGCAAGGCGACGCGGCAGGACAAGAAGAACGGCGCGAGCGCGTTCCAGCAGATGCTCGTCCTGCAAGGCAGCGGGACAGAGCTCGCTTCTTGCCCGGTCAACCACGGAACCGCGGCGAAGGTCGAAGAATGGATCCGGGCGCATCCCTCGTACCGCGGAAACGTCCCGCAACACGCGCCAGTGCCAGCGCAGGCCACCATTGCAGACGAGCTCGCGAAGCTCGCCGAGCTGCGCGACACGGGCGTGCTCTCTCCGGACGAGTTCGCCCGAGCGAAGGCGAAACTGCTGGACTGACCCGCTGGTCTCGCCTTCCGCTGCTGTTGCGGGGATCGCCGAAGCCGCCGCGATGCGCCGGGCGACACGTCCGACCGGAGCCGGCGACGATTCCAGTTCGGTCACGTCCGCGTGGTCGTTGTGATGTTTTTGGTGCTTGCGCCGACAACATCGGCGTGTTCGAAATGGTGATGCCGGGGCGGCGCGTTGTCAGCCCGTGTGGTGGTGGCTCCGACGCGGCGGCGCTGCCGCTGTGCGGACGATTCGCTGGACAGAGCTGCCTTGCCGACAGTGCTTCCGCTTCGCGTGAGGCGGGCGCGTGATCCAGAACATCGCGAGCGTCGTGACGACCGTGAGCGTGTTCCTCGCGATGCTGTCGCTGCGGGCGTCGCAGCAGCAACGGCAGCATTCGATCGAGCCCGTCCGCTCCGTGCGGGTCAGGGGCAGGACTGGCTGGGGCGAACCGTTGCGACGGAGTCCAGCGGGATGATCTGGTAGGTCTCGTGTGAATGGACGATGACCGAGCCGCCCGACACCCCGGCCAGGCCCCCGCAATATCGCGTGCTCCTCGACTCGACGGTGACGGTGGGCTCCGCACTGCTCGCGGCTGGCGCGAACCATGCGAGCCCGGTCGCGGTGGCTACCAGGCACACTCCGAACAGGGATGTCCGGCGGGCGAACACGATCTTCCGTCCGGCTTCGGCCGTTTCCTTGCGGGTCCAGGCTTCCAGATCCTCGCCAGCCAGCAGGCACGTCTCTCCCGGCGCTCCGGACGCTGCCCGGATCGCCGAGAGGGTGGCGACAACGAATGCGATGAGCGCCAAGGCGAACAGGGCCGCAGTCAGTTGGGCATAGGGCGCGGCGAGGCTGGTCAGGTTGTCGCGCCCTTTGATCACCAGGACGGCGCTGAACAGAGCGGTCAGGCTGGCCAATCCGGTCCGCCAGGACTCCGCCTGCTTGCGCGTCGCCTCGAGTTGGTGGAATCGAAGTTCCTGTGCTTTCCGCGCCCACAGCAGCCGCTCGGTACTCACGACATTTTCACCCGCCAGTGGGCACCGCAGCCCAGGAAAGGCTCGTCGGCAGGGCGGTCCGAGTGGCCGTGGCCGCAGTCGCAGCAGACCGTGCGGCCCGCGGCGGGCTCAGGCGGCGGCGTCTTCTTGCGCCGGAATGATTTATAGCCGCTTCCGATGCCATAGTGCCAGTTCGTCGTCGTTCGGCCGCCGCAACCGGGGCAGATCCCGGTGACGTTGATGCCCCGTCCGCCGTCGAGGGGTTTTGCGGCGAATCCGGGCTGCAGCTCGTAGTCCTTGATTTGATAGGGGATCGACCGGTGGTGTTCGACCCGGGTGTCGTCAGTCAACGGAGCCCTCCGTGAGGAGTTCGTATCCGAACAGCGGAGCGTAGCGACGCAGGCGTTCGCGGACTGCTGCTGCGGTTTCGTCTATCTCGCGGGCGCTCGCGGCAATATGCTCCTCGGTGATTGTTCCGGAGATCGCGGGTTCCTGGCCGTCCAGGTATTCCGTGAGGATCAGAAGGTCCTGCCAGGACGCGATATCCTGGAGGCACGCTGCCGGGTCGTAGGTCCATGTGAGGCCGATCGGCTCGAGCGCGGCGAAGCGCGCGTGTGCTTCGGTCAGCGTCCAGCCCAGCCGGCCCGCGGTCTGAACGAGCCACAGCGGCGTCACAGTGTCGACATAGCAACGGCGTCCTAGCTCGTCAACCGAGGTCAGCATCGCGAGGTCATGCCGGTCGGCGGGCCTGTCCGGCAGCGACTTTCGGGCAGCTGCATCGATCACAGGAAGAGGCGCGCCGAGAACGCGGTAGGGTTCGAGGCGTTCGAGCAAGGCCGAAATTGATTGTCGTGCCCTTGCCGCGGCTGCGACTATGTCGCCTGGGCGCAGCGCCCAATCCACCTCAAAGTTGTCTCCCTTGTCGAGTAAGTAGTGGCGAGAGCCCAACATGGCGATGCATTCCTCGTGCCGAGGCGTCAATCCCTCTGCTTCGGACGCGGCTGGCGGCAGGGCCGTCAGATCGGCCGTTCCGGGGTAGATGGTTTCGAAGTACTCGATGGATTTCGCGATGTCGTAGTCGAGGAACCAAGCCAGCTGCAGGACCTCAGGGACCGTGATCGGCCGATCCAGGCCGACGATGTCGAGCAGACGCCGGCGGCGCCGCAGCCGTTCCTCGTAGTCGTGAAACTCGCGAGCCCCGACCCCTCGGAGCAGATCCAGCACTGCGAGCCATCCCGGGGCCAGAACACGGCGGTATGTCGACCAGTCGAATTCGTACAACTCGTCGTTGATGATGGCTTGCTCGTCTTCGGTCGCCGGTTCGGGAGCCGCGCCGATCGCCGGCAGGCGGATCATCCCGATGTCGGCGAGACGGTGCAGGCCGGTGAAGATCTCCTGGACGGTCTCGCCGGTTGCGCCGGCGAGCTGAACGAGGTGCAGCCAGGTGAGCTCGAAACCCAGCGTCTCGGCGAACCGCAGAGCCTCCTGTTCTAGTTGGGTTGGATCCTCCGGGTAGGACTGCCTGCCAGCCACCGCGTAACCAAGGGCGGTGAAGCGATCCAGCAGCTTGAGCACGTAGCTCACCGGTTGGCCCAGCTTGGAACTCGCTCGCAGCACGTGAGCGGGCGAAACGGTGGGGTTTGTCCAGGGAAAGCCGACGAAGAAATCCTGGGTGAACAATTCGACTTCGCCGCGGGTGAAGACGTGGTCGTGCAGCTGGCGGAGGCGGCCTGCCAGCGGATTGGTCCAGTCGGAGGAGGTGAATGCGGCCACCCGCCGAATCACCTCGCCAAGAGGGATGCGAAGGTTGGCCGAAGCCCTCGCCAGGCTGAATCCTGGGGGAGATCCGTGCCGGTCGGCTGGTGCGAAGGCAGCGACTGCGCCGAGGAGGGATTCCTCCTCGGTGGATCCGGGCAGGACGTCGTCCTTGTCCACGAATCGGTAGTCGATGCGGGGGATGTTCCGCGCGGCGGAGAGATCGATCCCGGTGATTGCATAGCGACGGAGACGCTTGATCCGTTCCGAGGGCGACTCGTCCTTGTCAGCCGCCGCCTCGAGGACCTCGTCAATCGACGGTCGCCCGAATTTGCCGGGACGCCGGTAGTAACGGCCGGAAGAGTAGATCGCGCCGAGCACGTTGGCATCCATCGGGCTCACAACAGGGAAGCCGATAGTCGTCGCCGGTTCGGCCACGTGCTCCGAGCTGGCGAAGGTGGTGACTCCCCTCCACGCGCCCACTCGCCAAGCGGATATCCACCAGTCCCTCGTCCCGCCGCTCCACGGGATCATTTCGCCGGTGAACAGTTCGCGATCGACGGGCAAGCAGCCGACTCGGCTCAGCGGCGCGCTGGTTCGCCCCCAGGCACCCTGCACGGCCATGTCGTGCTCCTGGCCGAGGAGATAGGCGAACACGTCCTCGGCGATGGTCGGGGTCTGGTCCGACACCTCCCACAGCCAGGGCAGGGTTAGTCCTGGCCACTGCCGAAGGGCCGGCAGCGATTCACGGATCTGCTGCCGGATCCAGTCCTTGTCCCATTGCCGCAGCCTGTTGCGATCGACGGTGAACTGCGGCCGGCGCGGTCCGCGGAGGTTGACGATGAGGCCATGGCGTTCCTCGTTCGTCCGGACGCCGTCGGCGGCGAAGCCGCCTTCTCCCGGGACCCACCAAAGGTCCTCGCCGTGCTTCAGCGGTTCCACGACGGCATCGGGGAACCGTAGCAACTCGGGTTGCCAGCTCTCGCGTGATCCATTGGCCTCGATCACGTCGACCGTGTACTCGGCGATCCAGAGCAATCGGCGCAGAGTGCGGAGCACCGACAGCGAGTCCTCGCCGGTCAAATACAGCCGGATCCGGGTTCCGCCCGCCGGCATGTCGCTCGAATGGGTGATCTGGAACAGGCTGCCGCTGCTGGCGATGCGAACGTTGAACGCCTGAGGACCGACCACGTCGTCTTCGCCGACTGGGCGCGTCGTGATGTGAATTTCCTCGGCGATCATGAAGTAGCTGAATACCCCCACACCGAATTGGCTGTTGGGGATGAGCCGCAGCGGGGGATCGAGTTCTTGCCAGCGCATCTGCTCGGAGCGGAACCCAGACCGGTAGACGAACCGTTCGCCCGCGTTGGCGAACGTGCTCACCATCGTGTCCATGCTCATCCCGACACCGTTGTCGGTGCACTCGATGAACTCCCTGCCCTCCGGATCGGTGCCTTGCCGGAACGAGATCAGTCCTGACCAGTCCACAATGGAGCACTCGCGTCGGGTGAGGTAGCGTCGGCGGACATCGCGGTAGCGGCACGCGTCCAGCGCGTTCTGGTACAACTCGCGGATCGCCAGGTCAGGCTCGCCATAGAGCTGGCGTCCCATCAGCAGTTCGCGCACCTTGTCGTCGGAAAGCCGGAAGCGGAGCAGCGGGGTGTCGAACACCGGCTGCCCGTCCTGGTTCTCTGGCCGGAGTCCGTCGGAGTTCGCCCTGTCTGGGAGCTGGTCGATCAATTCCTTGGCGGGGTCGAATGCCAGGGCGGTCTTGAGCACGACGTCGGCGCGGTGCGCGAGGTCGGTGAATGCCGCGTGCAGCGCGGGGTGATCGCAGATCGCGTGCAGTTCGAGGTCGGTGCCGTTGCGCTCCCAGCGTGCGTTGACGGTCGCCGCGTGCAGGGCGGACAGTTGGACCTCGGAGCCGATGCCCAGGTGGTCCACCACGACGGCGGACACCCGGCGAGGATCGGCTGCCAGCACCCCGCCCAGCCACAGCGCTGCGGCCATCGCGCGCATGCGAGGGTCGAACACACGCTGCCGAACCAAGTTCACGAGGCGTTGGTCGTCTGCTGAGGCGTCCACGCACTCGATCAGGGTGTGGATTGTGGAGCAGAGCTCGCGTTCGGTCAGTGCCGCGGTTACCCAGCCCGCTGCCGCCCGTGCCAGTTGCCCGCAGAGCTGTTCGACGCTCGGTTCGGTCCACAGCGAGGGACGGACCGCGAGCCATTGGTGCACCAGCCACATTCCCAGTGCGTCTCTGGGCTCCGCGCGATCGCGCCGGGCCAGGCCTTCCGCACGGCGGCACACGTGCTCGTAGATGGAGTGGGTGGTCTCGAGGTCGCTTCTGGCTCCGTCGCGGAAGGTGCGGGTGAAATCGGTGGGCTCGACGGTCGCGGCGAGCCGGATGCCGGCACTCAGCGCGGCTTCCCGGAGGAACGGCGCTGCCACGAGAACCGCCAACTCGACCGAGCTGAACCCCGCTTCCTCGGGGAAGCATTTATGGACGGCGGCCAATACTCGGACCGGATAGTCCTGCGCTGCCCAGGGATCGACGATCCCGGTGCGGGTTGCGAGGAACTCCTGAGCTTCGAGCCATTGCTTGGAGCACTGGTCGACGACGCCGAGAACCGCCTCCGATGCCTGCTGTCGGCCGGGATCGTCCTTGAGGCAGCGCTCCCACATCGGAGTGTTCTCCGCTGCGCGCCGCCAAGCCTCGCCCACTTGGTCGCCCGCGCAGATGACGGAGTTGCCCGGTCGCGCTGTGCTGCCGGGGCGGTGCGCGATCACCAGATCCGGTTTCTGTTCGAGTCCGTCGGTTCTGGCCGTCTTGCGCGCCATCCGGCGCATGACCTCGTCGTGCACCTCGGTCAGGGTCCGTGCGGGGTTGCGCCGGTCCAGCACCTCCGCGAGCGCTTGGGTGAAATAGCTGCCGTCGTCACCGTGCTGGCTGCGCTCCCCGGGTTGGCAGCTGTTGAACAAGACGAAGGAACCGTCCGATGGATATGGCAGCTCACCGCTGCTGGGCACCAGGGCCAGCGAGTCGGACAGATCGTCCCGGCATGCGTCTACGGCGAAGACGACGAGGCCTGCCCGGGACTCGCCGAGGCGACTGGGTATCAGCGAGACGAGGCATTCCGGGTCGGGTCCGTGGGGGCCGGCATAGGCGTCTTGCGGCACCAGGTAGCCCTTGCCGCCGACGGTGACGCCGTGCCCGGAGAAATACAACAGAAGGGTTCCGCCAGGAGCGACGTCCCGGAAGGCTTTCATCGTCGCCGAGCGGATCCGGTTCCCGGTGGGCTCTCGGCCCGATTCGTCGCCGACTCCGCAGTATCGGACTTCGTAGCTCGACTGGACCAGCACGTCCGCCATGCGCCTGACATCGGCGGCGACGACTTCCGGCAGCGCCTCGAAAAGATCATTGTCACAAGAAGGAACACCGATCAGCAGCGCGAGCCGATCCGCCACGGCCGCCTCCCAAGCTCACGTCGCCTGCACGAACATACAAAGTTCGGAGACGACGACCGGTTCGTTACAGCGCGCGATGCCTCGTGGACAGCGACCGGCGCGAACTCTCCGGCCCCGGAGATAGGACCGACATGTTCGGCTTCGTCGAACTCGCCAGGGTCCGACGCGTTGGCTTGAGGCCAACTGGCCGTCATCGTGCGCCACGGCTGGCGGCGTTGGGCGGTGTGAACGCGGCTCCTTCCTGCGTCGCGTCCATGAAAGTGGCGGCACCGCGGAAGGTTGCGCCTCCGAATTGTGTCTCGCCCGTGAAGACGGCTTTGTCGAACAAAGTCAGGCCGCGGAAATTTGCTGCGCCGAACCGGGCAGCACCGCCGAAAGTCGCGCCATTGAACCGGGCGCACCGGTGAAGGTCGTGCCGTCGAAGCGAGCCGGGAGAGGCGTTCCGCAGACGGATCCTGCCACTGGGGCGCAGCGTGTATTCGAAGGTAGGTTGCCTCACGAGAGGCGGTGGGCGAGTGCCTTGGAGTATCGAGTTCCCGGATCTAAGGGTGACAGCTCTCGGATTATAGCGAAGACCCTGCCCGATGGTCGGACAGTGATGGGGTGGACGACTGAACACTACGAGACGATCAAGACCTTCAGTGCGCTATACTTCCCTGTCAGGCTTCTCCGGGCTCTCTGCTAGAATTCACCTGGTTGATAGTGGGAAGGTGCGAGATGAGTGAAAGCAGCCCGGTTATTCCGCTCTATCGCCTAGTCGAAGAAGAGTCCGGAACGGTCATCATCGCGGCGCATGAAATCAACGGGTTCTTTGTGGAGTCTGATCACGCACAGTCAGAGGACATCTTGGTCTTCGGGTCTGCGCGAGAACCGGTCCGCCTCGGCAAGGACCTGTCGGACGTAGAGCTGCGCGTGGTCAACTCACTCGGCAAGGCGATCGGGTCGTATTACATCGGGCGGGTAGGGCTGCGCTCTACGTTCGAGGGTAAGGAAGGCCCCGGGCGGGGTGGCTTTGTTGCGACCTTCTATGGCTATACCTGCCCGTACGTCGCAGCGGGAGCAATCTGGCGTCGATGGTCTTCAGGGGGTCCCCTTATGAAGGGGGAATGGGTGGGGTATCCCATCGAATCGCATGCTAGCTGGCTCCATGTGGTGCAGAACTCTTGGTTCGAAACTGGACATGCGGCTAAGAGGTACGGCGTTGGCGAAATCTGCGTAATCGATGGAAGTCAGATCGTTGGTGAAGGCAGCTTCTATTGTGCGCTTGGCGAAGCGGTTAATGGTCCCGGCGGATATTTTGGATCCACTCTTGACGGGCTTGCTGACTGCATTGCGTCGTCCCGAAACGCTAGTGCTTCGTTTAAGTTGGTATGGGAACACTTTTCCGGTGCGCAAGAAAGGATGGGTGCCTCGCTGGCGGCGTCCGCTATAGACGTTCTGAGAGAATTCGGCGTAGACGTGACACTCAGGTAGCAGTGCTCGATTTCTGGGCGTCAGAAGTGCGAAACTGAAAGCCCATAAGGCAGTTCCTGGTGGGCCTTCAGCGGGTCTTGACGGCAGTAGTTGACGGCAACGTCAGCGTACGAAGGCGGCGCAAGGTGGCGGTTCGTCGCAGTCGGAGCTGGTCGTCTCGGTGATCGACGAGCCGTTGAGCGCAGTGCCGAGCGTGTCGATGGCGTCGCGCTGGAGGCGGAGTGATTCCCAGGGCGAACGGAAAGATGCGTCGTCTGGGAATCCCTACCACGGCCGACCGGGTGGTCCAAGCGGCCCTGAAGCTGGTGTTGGAGCCGATTTTCGAGGTGAACTTTCACCCACGCTCCTACGGGTTCCGCCCCGGACGCCAGGCACAGGACGCGATCGCCGCGTCAGCGACGCCGGGCAGCGCACCGCTCAGCTGACCCGGATGCTTGGCGGCCGCCGTGAATTTGCCTCATTGTTCGGCGGGCCGCTGCTTCCCGCGCTCCACGACCTCCTGCCGACGACTTCCTCTGTCGAAGAGGCCTACCCGGATGGACGTGGCGTCGTATTGCGGGCCGGAGAAGGCGTACTGAGCTTCGACGGCTTCGTCGACCGCACTGACAGACTGTCCGACAAGGATGTTCGCGGCGAGCTCGACCGCGCGTTGCGCGCGCGGGTCCTGCGCCGCGGACTGGTGTTGCGCTGTGCCGTGTGCCAGAGCAAGCAGTTTCTGATCATCGACAAGCTCGCACAGACTTGGCGTTGCGAGCGCTGCGACAGCGGGAACGAGTTGGACCACAGCGCCTGGCACCGCTCCACGTGCGAACCCGCATGGTTCTACGGGTTGCACCCGGTGGCGCAGCACCTGCTCCGGGACCACGGCGACGTGGTCGCGCTGCTGTCAGCTCGTCTGTCTGCGCCGTCGCAGGGCCGCCCTGTGCGGTACCAGGACCTTATGGAATTAGAGTTCGTGAAAGACAACGAGCCGCAGGTCGAAGTTGACTTGATCGCCTACCGCGAGGACGCCCTCATTGTCGCCGAATGCAAGCACAGCGATGACTTGGGTGGCGGCGTGAAAGTCAAGCGGCGCACCGAGATCGACAAGAAGTGCCAGGCCGCGGCGTGGGTCCAGGCCGATCAGTTGGTCTTCGCGACCACTGCCTCAGCCTGGAAACCGAGCGCTGTCGGGGCGATCAGTGCAGCTGTGCGCGGTTTTGAAGGCTGGTCAGCCTGCAACCGTCCGGTCGTACGGCTTATCACCGATCTGGGAACAAATTCTTCCCACGACGAAGTCATCAGACCTGGTACCTGACAGCACTTTTCTTTTGATTCTCGCCCCGCGGACGTGCTAGTCATGCCGCGACTTTGCTCGCACCCCCGGCCACCGCGCGGCGCAGCGCGGTGGCAAAGGGATCCGTCAGTTGACGAACTCGTGAGACCACCGTGTTACCAGCGCTAGGACCACCTTGCAGTTGGGCGTCGGTTCAAGAACACGTTCTCGATGACAGCGCCCATGAGTCATTCTCGTCTAGCCGCGAATGCCCTCTTCTGTCGATGAGCGGCTACTCGATATGTGGCTGGTCGCCCGGTGGCGGACATTATCGGGGAAGTGAACTCTCTTGTGTGTTGCGGATGGCGGTGTTGGCCGGGATCGAGATCCGGAGGCTGTAAAGGCGGAGTTGCCCACAGGAGACGGTCACACTCGGTCACTGCGACGGCTTAGTTGTCAACTCGGTCCAGGTGCGCAGGAAGTGGCTTTCCATGCCACCTGGGCGAGCGCTTCGCACGATGACCTGGTCATCGCCAGGAGAACGGAACATGGCGAGGACCTCGTCCTCCAGAAGGCAGATCCCGTATTCGCCGCTACCGTCGACGTAGACACCGGCCGGCCGCCCGGCCGCCCAGAGCGCGCGTATCTTGCGTCGCAGAACTGCGACGGCCCCGCTGGACAGGATGACTCGTTCTCTCCTTCCGCCGAAGTGAAGAGGCGGATAGGCGATGTCCAGTGCCGCAGGGACGGCTTGGGTGTAGCCGTCCAGCAGGCGATCCGCAGGAATGGTGTCGATCATGGCTGACAGTGCGGCGGGATCGGCGTCGGGTTCACAAGGCAGATCGAAGGTAGCGTGGAGCAGGGCAGTCAGTCCCGCGAGAGCACCTCGCCGCCGGTGTGCAACGTGCGCTGCGATCTCCAGTCCTCCGCGCGCGTTGTAGATCGTTTGGGCGACGATCTCCCGTAGGTCGATCTCAGGTGCGATCGTCAGCAGTCCTTCGTCGAGTGCCTGTGCGTTCTGGAATGCGGCTTCAACCAGGGTCTTGTGCAGCGGGCTGGTATTGCCGACGAGGTCATCGCCGATCCACGTGACGAGCCGCCGGATCACGTCCGGATCCTCGGTAGGTTCGCCACCGTTGCTCGGCCCGATGACAAGCTGTGGTGGGCGTGTCGCAGTGTCGGCGAGCGATGCGGCGAGCTGCAGTTCGGTCATGGGAACGGCCAAGTCGGCGCGTGCCCAGGCCAAAAGCGAACGGATCCGGTTGCGGACAAGCGGGTCTGTCTTCACCTGGTACGCCTTGGCGTATGTCCACAATCGCGCGAGCCGAAACCCGAGGCGGGAGAACCACTGCGCGCCAAAGGTCGGGATCTTCTCGTCTGGCGCGATGGTGTCGATGACCTTCAACGCGAAATCGGGTGTGTGAGTGCCGATCACGGCTCCTGCGAGCTCGCCACAAGTGTCGGCGAGTCGTGCCGGATTGGTGAGCAGGTCACGGGTGTAGTCGCCGATGAGGCCCCAGGAGTTGAACACGACCGGGACGGCGTATCGGTCCATGATCGGGCCCGTGCTGCGGTGACGCTGGTCGCTGCGCATGTCGCGCCAACTGCCGGTCCGGTGCCAGCTCACGGTTCCGTGCGATGACAGGAACCGTGTCGCGGCATCGAGTTCAGGCGAGGAGGGATGCCAGCGGTCGCCGCAGCCGAGTTCCGCGACGCGCTTATGCAGGGGCGAGCGCGTCATCGCGCCGAGGAAGTAGTCCGCTTTCGCGGCGCCGAGGAAGCCTGCCGGATTGACCCGCGCGACGGTGAGTCCGACAGGCTCGATGGACCCGATGGGGTAGTCGCTGTTCTCCCAGGCGAAGCCGAAACCGGTGACGCCGCCGCGGTCTGCCTCACGCCCGATCAGGTCTAGCGCGCTGCCTAGCAGACATCCCGTCGAGACGGGATCGGCGTGGGGGTCGTGCGGGGTGAACCTCAACGTCATGGTGTCGATATGGCGTGCGGGGATGACGTCCTGCCCCAGGCTCGTCCATCCTGACGGAAGCCGGACAGTGAGTTGCAGGGATTCATCAGCCTCGAGGCAGAGAATTCTCAGCCCGTGCCAGGTGATCAACGACGACAGCGAGTGGTCCAGCAACGGCGCGTAATCCGTGGAGACCACGACGAAGCAAATGTCCGTCCGGGCCGAGAACGGCAAGTGGTTGCGCAACTCTTGTTCATAGGCGAGCAGTTCGGTGATCGTCTCTCGCGCGGTGGCCTTGGCTCGCTTGATCTCGAACACGACCACCGAACCTGTTTCCGGTGACATGTAGAGCAGGTCGGCGTACAGCTTTTCAGACCGGTCGAGAGAGATCGACCGCGTGTAGTTGGACACCAGCGTAAGATCAACGAGCCGGTCGCGCACCATCAACGCGGCATCGGCCACTCGATGGAGGACGATGTCGTCCAGGAGCAACAGCCTCTCGCTTCCCTGCACCTGATCCAGTGCGACGGACTCCACCTCGTCCCAGCCGACGATGCTGCCGACTAGTCGACCGTCGCCGATCAGATTGTCTACGAAGCCCTGTAATTCCTTTTCCAGCACAGTTCTCCCCCATGTGGTTTTGCCCCTTGATGCCCGTCAGCGCGGCAACGCTTGACGGGGAAGTCGATCTGCGTCGGCTAATGTGCTCCGGCAGTTGGCGCTTGCTCGACGCTGACGAGGACTCCGCCGACGCGGGCACCGCTTCAGCGGAGCCGCGAACTGTGAACGCCTCGATCCGACGCGCGCGGACGGTCTCGGAGCCCTCGATCTCGACCGCTTTGCGGCGGCCGAGCGCGTCGCGCGACTCCTGCAACCGGAACGTCCGTCCAGTCCAAAGGATGGGTCAGTAAGGAGGTCATCGGCGACATGATCACATCTGATCGCTCGCATCGAAGCGGACAGCCACTGACACTCACCCGAATAGAGCACACCTTCTGAGCGTCGAGTGCTCGTCGCGGAGTCCGTCGATGCTCGACCTTGGTCATAGCCAGCGGCTGGCCGCCCTCGCGAGTCGCTGGCTGAAGCGTTCCACTCTCTCTCCCTCCGATTCCGCGGCGCAGGCTTGCACCACAGGATGTCGCCTTGGCACGTCGGAAGAGTTGCATGGTTGGTCGATAGCTGTCTCACTTGGTCGACTTATGGTGTGTTGGTGACTAATTCAGGCCTGACTTTTCGAGTTGTCTGAATAGTGCTATTTGTCTTGTTGTGAAGTTGGCATGGACATCGCTTCCTGGAATTCTTGGCTGTTTTGTAACCTGACGCCGAATGCTCCGTTTGGCGTATTTCCTTAAATTGGTTGATTAGGCAAAGTAATCCCGGGTTCGTCGGGGGCCCAGCGTTTGCGGCTGGTTGCTCTGGGCGAGGGGGATGTCGTGCGTGGTCGGGTTGTGCGCTGGCGCGCTTTTTTCGTTGCGGCGACGGTGGTGCTGGGTACCGCGACAGTGGTTCAGACCGGTGGTTCGGTAGCTGCGGCGGCTGTTCCTGACACCGCGGCGGACGAGGTGACCGCGGCTGCTTATGCCCGCGAGGGCGACAAGCAGGTCGAGGTTGCTTCTGAGACGACCGAGACCACGCAGGTGCTCGCGAATCCCGATGGTTCGTGGACGATGACGCAGTACGTGCATCCCGTGCGGGTGAAGCAGGGGGCTGCCTGGGTTGCGGTCGATTCCACGCTGGTGCAGCGATCTGACGGCACGATCGGGCCGAAGGCTGCGGCTATCGATCTCGCGCTCAACCCGGGTGGGACCGGTTCCGCGGCGACACCGATCGTGAAGGCTGGCGCGCAGGACAAGGCAGTTGGGCTGAAGTGGACGGCTGACTTGCCGAAGCCGCGTCTGGAGGGCGATACCGCGACTTACGCGGAAGTGCTTCCGGGCGTGGACCTGACGGTGAAGGCGGCAACCGAGGGCTACACCGAGAACCTGGTCATCAAGACAGCGGACGCGGCGAAGAACCCCAAGTTGCGCGAGGTCGCGTTCGGTCTGTACACGAAGAACACATCTGTTTCCGTCGCGGAAGGCGAGGGCCGCGGCACGCCGGCGCAACCGAAGCCGACCGACGGCCTGCAAGTGACGGACGGTTCGGGCAAGGTGCTGTTCGCCGGTGACGCTTCCCGGATGTGGGACTCGTCCGGGGTCGGATCGCCTGCTGAGCAACAGCTCGGCGAAGGCGGCGGCCGTCGCGAGGCGGTGATGGACTTCCAGCTCGCGGCAGACAAAGTCACGATCGCTCCCGACCAGTCGTTCCTGGACGACCCGGCGACGCGCTACCCGGTCTCGCTCGATCCGGACAACTGGTGCACGTCCTGCGGCATCCAGTCCCATGTGGTCGTGCAATCAGGTTACCCGGATGCGCACAACTGGAACGCCTCCACCGGTGATCTCTCCGATCTCAAGGCAGGGTACGAGGATTACGACCGGGCCGGGACGTCACGGTCCTACATCCAGATGAACACCTCCCGGTTGGGCGGCACGGTCATCCACAGTGCGACGCTGAACACGACAGTGCTGCACAGTTACAGTTGCAGCCCGCGGCCGACCGGGTTGTGGATCTCGAATCCGGCCGACCCCGGGACGACGTGGAACCTGCAGCCCGGCTGGTCCTATCACGTGTCGGACATGAACGTCGCGAACTGCCACGACGCCGGCAACGTGGCGGGCCAGTTCGATGCCACCGGCGCGGCTCGGGACGCGGCGGCGAACTACTGGCAGAGCACGTGGTTCGTGCTCGCGGCCGCGAACGAGGGCGACGGTACCGCGGCGTGGCGCCGGTTCGCGCTGAACCCGTATTTCCAGGTGAACTACAACTCGTACCCGAACCCGCCGGCGAATCTGTCGATGCAGCGCGGCCTCCTGCCGTGTGTCACCGGCCCGAACCGGCCGTGGGTGTTCACGAAGACGCCGCAGCTGGCAGGCCAGGTGTCGGATCCGGACGGTGGCACGGTGCTGGCGAAGTTCGGCGTCGCGTTCGGCGCGGTGGGACACAACGTCTACAGCCACGACAACGGAGCGAACCTCGTCGCGGTCGGCACCGCGGGACCGAATCAGCGCGCGACCGCGCAACTGGCGGCTGTGCCGGCGGGCTGGATCAACGACGACGGCGTCTACAACTGGTCGATGCAGGCGACCGACGGCGAGTTGTGGACCAACTGGGTCGGCAATTGCGAGTTCACGGTGGACTCCAAAGCACCGCACGCCCCGAGCGTGACGATGACCGGCACGCCACCGGTGAATCAGGGGGATACGGCGGCTTTCTCGGTGCGCGTCGACATGGCGACCGCTGGCCTCTACGACATCGACCACTTCATCTTCACAACCGACGGTTCCGAGCCGCAGGTGCAGGGCTCGCTGACCGCGCCCGCCACGCAAGGCACCGACGCCGGGGGCGCGCTGATCGCCACGACGAACCTCAGCACCACCGCGGTGAACGGCAACCAGAACCTGATCCGCGTCAAGGCCGTGAACAAGGCAGGCACGCCAGGTCCGGTGGCGACGTGCGTGGCTGACGGCCACCTGGACGGCCCGTCGTGCTCTTATCATGTGCAGCCGGTGACTCCGGGCACGAACCTGGCCGCCGCGTGGTCGCTCGACGAGACCGGCGGCACCACCGCAGCGGACACCGCCTCGACCACGCCGGGCAACAGCGGTATCGCCGTGCACAACGCCGCGCTCAACGGCGGAGCCGCATGGTCGGCCGGTTACAACCAGGGCAACAGCTGGTCCCACCCCGACGCGAACGGATACGGCGAGGGCGCGAAGGGAGCCTTGAGCCTCGACGGCACGTCAGGCTTCGCCCAGACCCCGGGTCCGGTACTGGACGCGACGAAGTCGTTCTCGGTCGGCGCGTGGGTGAAACTGACCGACACCACCCACTCCCAGACCGTGCTCGCGCAGGACGGCACGCTCACGGACCCGTTCCTGTTGCAGTACAACAAGGAAAGCAACGCATGGGTCATGCGCATGACCACCGGCGACAACACCGATCTCAACGACGCCAGGGCAATCGCGAGCGGCGCACCGCAGCTGGGCGTGTGGACTCACCTGACCGCGACCTACGACGCGAAGACAAACATCGCCACGTTGTACGTCAACGGCGTCAAACAGGGAACGACCGCTGCGCACCCGTGGGCAGCGTCCGGACCGATGCTGATCGGTGCCAGCAAATGGAACGGCAGCAGGATCGACTACTTCCACGGTCAGATCGACGACGCCCAGGTGTGGCAGCGTGTGCTGTCGGCCTCGGATGTGCACGACTTCGCCAATGTCGGCGTCCTGGTCGCCGCGTACGGTCTCGCCGAGGGATGCGGGCCCGAGCTGACGAGCGCGACCTCGCGCGTGCCGTCGCAGCAAGTGAATTGGCAGCTCAATGAAACCAATGGTGCGGTAGGGCACGACACCAGCGCGTTCGGCAACGACGTGAGCATGTCCGGTGGCTACAGCTGGGTGCCGGGCCACTCCGGCGGCGCGGTGCACTTCGACGGTGCGACCGGAACTGGCACGTCGTCCGGGCCGGCCGTGAACACCGCCGGCTCGTACACCGTGTCGGCGTGGGTCAAACCTGACGATCTCAACGGAACCTACACCGTGCTGACGCAGCCGGGCAGCCACGCGGAAAACTTCGTACTGCGCTACGCCAAGGACGCCGGGCACTGGGTCTTCGGCATCAACTCCGCGGACGACGCCGCCGCGACGATGCGGTGGGCCGTCGGGACGAGCACGCCGTCGGCCTCGACCTGGACGATGCTCTCCGTCGTGTTCGACGCTGACGCGAAGCAAGCGCGGCTCTACGTCGACGGCAAACGCGAAGCGACCGTCGCCGCGCCTGCGGCGTGGGGCGCGACCGGCAACGCGCTACTCGGTGCAGAACCAGGTGCCGTGAACCTGTTCAAGGGAGCCGTGGACCAGGTCGGTGTCTGGGCGACCGGGCTCAACGACGACCAGATCGCGGCGATGGCGGGCTACAGCTACTACGAGTCGGTTGGGCAGCGGGCGAGCAGTGCTTCCGGCGGCGTCCAGCTCGCCGCAACCCCCGACGCCGGAGGCAATCCGACCGCGTGTGCCGCGCAGTTCGACAATTCCTGGAGCGGCCAGGTTGACGTCCCGAAGCCGGCGAACTTTCGCACGGACAAGTCCTTCACCGTGGAGGCTTGGGTCAGCCACACCTGGACTACTGCCGACGTGTCCGCTGTCGGTGCGGTCGACCCGTACGCCCGGGCTGTGGCAGGGGGGAACGATGCGCAGTACTCGCCGTTCCTGCTTGGCTATCGCGCCGTGGCCGACAGTGCGGGGAAACTGCACGGGAAGTGGAGTTTCCTACTCTCCACTTCGGCGACCAGCGACGGTGCCTGGTACGCGCTCAGCGACGCGGACGTCGTCGACAACACGTGGACGCACCTGGCGGTCTCCTACGACGCCACGACCCACATGGTCACGCTGTACGTCAACGACGTGAAGCAGAACTTCTTCCTCAACACCCAGGACGGCGGCGGCGTCTCCGGCCGCGACGGCAGCGGCGGCCTGTTCCTCGGCCGGGGGATCTGGGGCGGCAACCGCTCGGACGAGTGGTACGGGCGGCTCGCGGGCGTCCGCGTGTACTCCGGCGTCCGCGGCACCGCCGTCGTCGGCAACGACCGATTCGAAGACGACCCCCGCCAGTTGTTCGCGGGCTGAACACACCGAAATTCTTCTGGCTCGAGAACAGGGGTTTGTGATGCGCGTGCGGTTCCGGACGAGCAGATGGGCAAGAGCCACCGCTGGTGCGGTTGCACTGATCATGACCGCCTGCGTCCAGCAGGCAGTGGCCGCACCGGCGAACAGCCCGCATGGCTGGCACGGCCTTGGCTGGGACCTGCCGCCGCTGCAACAGACGACATCAGTGTCGGGGAAGCCCGACGGACTGGCTTCACACCCGGTCCCAACGCCGTCGGCACCGCTTCCGAAGGTCGTCTGGCCCCCGGCATCGAGCACCGAGGTCGACCTTTCCTCGGCTCCGAAGCCTCAAGCTGCGGAAAAAACTGCCGCGAAGCCCAGCCTGACAGTGAGCCGAAACCGGCAGTACAATCGGGCCGAGCAGAAGCCCGGATCGGTCAAACTCGATCTGCTGGAAAAGTCAGCCGCAGACAAGGCCGGTGTCCGGGGAACACTGATGACCGTCACGCCGAAGTCCGGCGACGCCAGCGGACCATTGAACCTGGACCTTGACTACAAGTCTTTCGCCGACGCGTACGGTGCGAACTACGGCTCACGGCTGCGGTTCGTCCAGTATCCGGCATGTTTGCTGACCACTCCCGACGAACCGCAGTGTCAAACTGAAACCCCGCTGGAATCCAGGAACAACACACAGAACGATCATCTCTCGGGCCAACTGACGCTGTCGACGTCAAGCGTCGCGGTCGTCGCGGCCGAGGCCGACAGCAAGGGCGATGGCGGCGATTTCAAGGCGACAGACTTAAAGCCATCTGGCAGCTGGAGCGCCGGAGGATCAACCGGTGCGTTCTCGTTCTCGTATCCGCTCGGTACCGCCGCCGGGCCGAGCGGAAAGACGCCAGGGCTGAGCCTGGACTACTCCTCGGACGCTGTGGACGGACTGACATCCGCAACCAACAACCAATCCTCGCCGGTAGGCGACGGCTGGACCCTGGGCGGCGGAGGATACATCGAGCGGTCATACAAATCCTGCGCGGAGGACCTCGGAGGAAACAACGGGCAGAACAAACAGAACGGCGATGCCTGCTGGTTCTCCGACAACGCCACCCTGTCCTTCGGCAGAGCCAACGAGATGCTGGTCAAAGACAAGGACAACGCATCCGTCTGGCACAAGAAGATCGACGACGGATCGAAGATCGAGAAGCTGACCAACGCCGCCAACGGCACCCGAGGCAACGAAGCCTGGAAGCTCACCACGGTCGACGGCACGCAGTATTTCTTCGGTCTGAACCAGCTCCCGGGGTGGCAGAGCGGAAACGCGGAGACCCATTCGGCCTGGACGGAACCCGTCTACGGCAACAACCCCGGAGAACCTTGCTATCACGCCGCGTTCGCGGATTCCTTGTGTTCGAATACCGCATGGCGCTGGAACCTCGATTACACCGTCGACACCCACGGCAACGCCACGGCCTACTACTACGACACCGAGACCAACGCCTACGCAGTCAACGCCAACACCGCAGCGCCCAGCAGTTACGTCCGCGGCGGCTACCTGTCCCGCATCGAGTACGGATTCAACACCCGAGTGGCGAACGTCTATTCGGCGCCGCCGGCCCGCGTGATGTTCGGAACCACGGAACGCTGCCTGCCGGACGCGTCGTTCACCTGCGATCCTGCTCTGCTGACGAAGGACAACGCGACGCATTGGCCGGACGTTCCCTTCGACCGGATCTGCACCGTCGGGACCAAATGCCTGGACGCCTCTCCGAGCTTCTTCAGCCGTAAGCGCTATACGACGATCACCAGCCAAGTGACCGACGGCGCCGGCGGCTGGAAGCCGGTCACTTCGTGGACGCTCGGGCAGTCGTATCCGACGACCGGGGACGGGCAGAGCCCCGCCTTGTGGCTCGACTCGATCACCCAGACGGGCCTGGCCAACACCTCCGGGACGCAGCCCGCGGTCTCGCTGCCGCCGACATTGTTCCACGGCGTGCCGAAAGCCAACCGCGTCGACGCCACCCACGGCTACACCGCACTCACCCGCCAGCGGATCGATGCGATCACCAGCTCGACCGGCGGCGTCACGAACGTGAAGTACGCCGAACCCGAATGCATCACGGGCACGAAAATGCCTGCTTCCCCGGAGAACAACACGCTCGCCTGCTACCCGGTCTACTGGACCCCAGGCGGTTTGGACGACCCGATCCTCGACTGGTTCAACAAGTACCCAGTCACCGAAGTCAAAGAGGACGGCCGTACCGCGCTGTCCCAGCAGGTCGTGACGCATTACGACTACCTCGGCGGCACGGCATGGCACCACGACGACAACCCGCTCGTCGACCCGAAATACCGGACGTGGTCGCAATTCCGCGGGTACGGCGACGTCAAGACCACCAAGGGCGCGGCGGCCGGAGATCCCTCCGGGCCCCAAACCGTCACCGAGACGCGCTACCTCCGCGGCATGGACGGCGACACACTTCCCGGCGGGGGCCACCGCAGCGTCTCCGTGCCCAGCTACTGGGGCGAGAACGTCACCGACCTCGACCAATACGCCGGGTACACCCGCGAAAGCCTGACCTACCTCGACGGCACCGTCATCTCCGAGTCGCTCAACGACCCGTGGCGCAGCCCGAACCCGACCGCCACCGACGCCGACGGCACACAGTCGTTCTACACCGGCACCGCAGTGACGCGAACCAGAGCCTGGGTTGCTGCCACCCAGCAATGGAAGACCAGCCGGAAGGTCAGCACCTTCGGCGACTACGGACTCGAGATCGCCGCGGAGAACGACGGAACGCTGAACGGCACCACGCCCGATCCGGCAGAGACCACCTGCACCAAAACAACTTACCTGCCCAACACCAATCTCTGGCTGCTCAACAGCGTCCAGCAGACGACGACCTTCGCCGGCGCCTGTTCCTCACCGGTCACCAGCGCCAACATCGTCTCCGACGCCAAGAACTTCTTCGATTCCCAGCCGTACGGCACCGCACCGACAACCGGCGACGTCACGCGCACAGACGTCCTCGACACCTGGCCGACTGGCGGGGACGAGACATTCCTGGCACCCGCCCACCTCACGACCTTCGACCAGTACGGCCGCAGCCTCACCGTCGCCGACCACCGCAACCTGCCGACCGTCACGACCTACACACCGGCAACCGGCGGGCCCGTCACCAAGATCGCCGCCACGACGCCCCAAGTAAGTGCGAGCGACCCGAGGACCTTCACCTCAACCAAGGTCCTCGACGCGGTGTCCGGTGCGATCCTCTCGGAGACCGACAACAGCGGCATGCGCACCGACGCAACATATGATCCACTCGCACGCGTCACCGCAGTTTGGCGGCCCGGCCACAACAAGAGCCAGAACGCGCCGCCCTCCACCACATACGAATACTCGGTGACCGCCGATCCCGGCAAGGTCAGCTACGTCGCCACGCACGCACTCCTGGCCAATGCGTCCTACTCGACGACCTATGCGCTGCTCGACGGTCTGGGGCGGGCCATTCAGACTCAGTCGCCAACGCCATATGCACGGGGCGGGCGGCTGCTCACGGACACTCTTTACGACAGCCAGGGCCGCGTCTACATCACCCACAACAACTACTGGAACGGCGACTCGGGGCCGGACAAGACCCTGCACGTCGTCCAAGACAACGCGGTGCCGAACAGCACATTCACCACCTACGACAGCGCTGGACGGACCATCGGAGCCGTCTACGCGCTCAACGGCACCGAACAGTGGCGCACCACCACGAAGTACGACGGCGACCGCACGATCACCATCCCGCCAGCAGGCGGAATCGCGACTGCCAGCGTCACGAACGGCCTCGGCCAAAACGTGCAGACCATTCAATTCCACGACCGCGACCACACCGGACGATCCGATCCTGGCGATGCCACCACATACACCTATACAGCGTCGGGCCAGTTGGCCACGGTGACCGATGCGACCGGCAAAAACACGTGGACGACTACCTACGACCTGCACGGCAGAGAAGCCTCGACCAACGACCCGGACACCGGGCTGACCACGTATGCCTACGACGACGCCGATCGATTGATGTCCAGCACTGACGCCCAACACCGCACTCTCGCGTACAGCTACGACAATATCGGGCGAAAAACTGCGGAGTTTGTCGGCTCACCTGCTGGCACGAAGCTCGCGGAGTGGACTTACGACACCCTCCTGCCTGGTCAGGCCACAGGCTCCACGCGCTACGTCGACGGACGTGCCTATTCCACCGCAGCCACAGGGTACGACACCGCAGGTCGGGTGACCGGCGCACGGTACACGATTCCGACCTTCGAAACCGGACTCGGCGGCACCTACAGCTTCAGTACCGAGTACGACCCCCTCACCGGAGCGGTAGCCACGACGACCAGCCCTCAGAAGGGCGGCGTCCCGCGCGAAACCATCTACCACGACTACGGCGCGCTCGGGCAACCCACCGGTCTGCGGGCGTCGTCGTCTTCCGGCGAACTGCTGTACTTGGTCTCCGAAACCGACTACAACCCCCAGGCACAGGTCCTGCGCACCAACTACCAGGACCCGGCCAGCCCATACCAGATCGCCGTTTCCAACACCTACGAAGACGGAACGAACAGACTCGCCAGCACGCTCGCCCAGCGAGCCACCACCGCCGGCCACGACGTCACCAACCGCCACTACACCTACGGGCCCGACAACAGCCTCACCAAACTCGCCGACCTGCCTCAGGACGGGGCCGCCGACGTCCAATGCTTCCAGTACGACTACCTGCAACGGCTCACCGCCGCGTTTAGCCCGTCATCGGCGGACTGCACATCGGCACCGAATAGCACCACGCTCGGCGGCGCGGCACCGTACTGGACCTCCTGGACCTACAACCCTGACGGCAACCGCACCCAGCAGGTGCAACATGCGCCCGGCGGCGACGCCACGACGACCACCACCTATCCCGAACCCGGCCAGCCCCGCCCGCACGCCGCACAGACCGTGAGCCGGACGAGCGGAAACTCGACTGCGACCAGCTCCTACACATACGACAATGACGGCCGCACCCTCACCCGCGGTCCGTCCGGATCGGCGCAAACGTTCACTTACGACGCCGAAGGCAACATAGCTTCGGCCACCGAACCCGATGGCAAAACCAGCACTTACGTCTACGATGCCGACGGCAACCGCCTCATCACTCGCGACCCCTCCGGTGTCACTCTCACCGTCGGTGACACCGAACTTCACGTCGCGGCCGGCAACACCACCGCGATCGGCACCCGCTACTACACCTACAACGGTCATCCAATCGCGCAGCGCAACGGAGTCACGGGCATTTCGTGGCTGCTCACCGACAACCAAGGCACCGCCTACGCCACCGTGGACGCAGCGAACCTCGCTGTCCGCAAGCGCTACCAGGACCCTTACGGCGTCCCCCGCGGCACCACCGACAGCCCCTGGGCGAACAACCACGGGTTCCTCGGCGGCTACCAGAACACGACCGGCCTCACCCGGCTCGGTGCCCGCGAATACGACCCGTCCACCGGGAGCTTCACCACACCGGACCCCGTCTTGGATCCTGGCCGGCCGGCGCACCTCAACGCCTACACCTACGGATTCGACAACCCCGTCGGCAGCCCGGACCCCACCGGCCTGGAGCCCGCACTCGACGTCTGTTTCGACGCCAAGACCGATAAGCTGACTTCTCGAGATTCTCTGTCGTGCCGCAACGCGGGATACACGGGCAGTACAGGTGACGCTCAGGAAGACCGTTGGTACAACGACTATAAGCCTTCCGCGGTATGGGCGTGCGGCTGGGGAAAGGACTGCCTCACCGAAAATCGCGACCGCACCAGAAAAGGTACCCCCAAGCCGACTGTGGAACGCGCAGAGAAGATCTACCGTGACTATCACCGGCACGGTATGCCATTCCGTGATCTGCTGCAGCTGGGCTGGCAGGCGACTGGAATTCCAGACTTTCTCGACTGCATAAATGACGGCTCTCCGGGGTCATGCGCCTCTACTGTTCTCGGACTTATCCCGATGGCGAAGGGTGGAAAGTTCATCAAGGACCTCGCCTTAATCAACAGGCTGCGCGAAGGAATCAATTCCCTGCCGTTTGTCGGGGATCTTATTCGCGGTGGAGACGATGTCATCGATGTCGCGATTACCGAGTGTCCCGTCCGAGCGCCTGCGCATAGCTTTACCGGTGACACGACCGTGCTTATGTCAGACGGCACGGCAAAGCCGATATCTGAGGTCAAAGTCGGCGACATAGTAGCTAATTCAGGCCCGGAAGACCATAAGATCACGTATCATGTTGTCACGTCGATTCATGTCACGAGCGACGATCTTGAGAGAGTCGAAATCGTATTCGGCGACGGGTTGGGGTCAGCTTTGCATACGACCCCTCATCATCAGATATGGGAAGCAAAGTCTCATCATTGGGTCGAGGCCGGCGATCTGCGGGCTGGTGATGCAGTGCGCTCGCCCGCGGGTAGTCTTCCTGTGGCGCAGGTGCATGCGAGCTTCGAACGAGGCCTTACCTACGACCTTACCGTTGAAGGTATTCACGCCTACTATGTCCGTGCGGGTAACTCCCTGGTTCTGGTTCATAACTGCGGAGGGTATTTCACGGGACATGATCAGTCATGTTCCTGCGAAGGAATTGGTGACATTACCTGGGAGGGTACCGCACCTTCGACGAGTGGTCATACGGGTCATTCGGCGCAGCGTCTCCGGGAGAGGGGGGTTTCCGATGCTGATGCAGAAGCGGTTCTCGGGCAGCAGCCATTTGATTACTTCCATCAGGGTCAATGGAAATCTGGTTACTATGACCCAAAGTTGAAGATATTTATTGCAAAGACTATGGATGGTAATATTAACACCGTAATAGTCAATGCCACTCGCGCCTACGTCGAAGGTCTCAAGAAAGGTCCCTGATGGTGACGGAGATAAAAGTCACGTACGACTCCGAGGCAGATGCGGCTTACATCTACTTTGTGGACCCGAATTACTCCCCGCCGGTCGCCCGCATGTATCCGTGCGATCCGGTAGAGGTTGGAGGGATGATCAATCTTGACTTCGACGAAGGTGGAAGACTTATAGGTGTTGAAGTCTTAGCGGCGCGATCGAAGTTGCCTGCTCATATTTTGGATTCAGCGGAAAGGATTGACAAGCGCCGTTAGTGTAAACTCAAAGTTCTAATTTAATGGAGGTGTGACCCGATGGCATCGAGCGCTTGTGGGCAAAACAGGCGTACTCATTGAAGGTAGCGTCGGCGAACGAGCTGTTGTCAGAGAAGATCGCCCGGTCGAACGATGCACCGCCGTCGAAGGTCGCGCGACCGAATCCGGCACCGTTGTGGAAGGTAGCGCCGTCGAACAGCGCCTTCCGCACACGGCTGTCGATCAGGTGGGGCGTCGGTCAGGTCCAGGTCGATGGCGTTCCAGAATGCTTCGCCGCGGTGCGGCTGGAGGTGGTCGGCGAGGATGCGCTGGGCGGCGAGGCGGACTTCGCGTTCCTGGATGCGCTTGCGTGTCCGGTCATGTGCGCGGCGTCGGCCTGGCCTGGTGGGTTCGCGGGCGGGCACTCTTCGGGCGGGGTGAAGGGTTGCGCAGGTATGCGCAGAGCACGTTGACGATGCTCTGGCGCTGCAGCGGGTTGCTCTGGGCCAGACGTTCGAGGGCGTAGAGCCGGCCAAGCGGACCGGGGCCTCGTCGGAGCCGAGTTGGTCAGCGGCCTTGGTGTAGAGCTCGGTGAAGTTCTTCTCCATCGCGTCGACCTCGTTGTGCACTGCCGCCGCGCCTGTTGGGCTCGGGAAATCATCGCCGCTGGTGGGAGCCCATGTCCGCAGCTCATCTTCGGCGGCTGAGATGCTGCCCTGATGGTCATTTTGTTGCTGTACCGAACAACTCGCGCGTTGCTGTCTGTGCCGGCGATCCTGCTGCGCCGGAATGCCGGCAAGGATTGTACGTGCCGACAAATACGTCCGTGCAGGTCAACAGGTATCGACACGTGATTGATTCGTCGTCCGGCATGATCACGGCCCGTGCTAGTCCGCTTCGTCTGCCTCGCCGTCGCCCACACCGCTGTTGCGCATGACCGACCGCGAGAAGGACGTCGAGATCCTGGCCCTGCGCCACCAACTCACCGTCTTGCAGCGACAACTCGGCAACCAGCGCCCACGACTACGGCCGGAGGACAGGGCATTGCTTGCTGCGCTGCTCATGCCACTGTCCCGTGCGAGGTTGTGCCGATTCCGGCTGCTGGTCAGCCCGGACACGGTGCTGCGGTGGCATCGCGACCTACTCAAACGCCGCCACGCCCGCGCTAGCGTAAACCGCAGGCGAGGGCGTCCACGCACTCTCGCTTCGATCCGTCGCCTCGTTCTGCGCCTAGCAGCCGAGAACCCCATCTGGGGATACCGGCGCATCCACGGCGAACTCGCCCTCCTCGGCATCACGATCGCTCCCTCTACTGTGTGGGAGATCCTCAAAGCCGATGGCGTCGAACCGGCCCCGCAACGGACGACCTTCACGTGGGCCGACTTCCTGCGCTCCCAAGCCGAGGCGATCCTGGCGATCGACTTCATCGAGACCATCGCCCTCACTGGAGCCCGCCAATACATCCTCGCTGCTATCCACCACACCGGCAGGCGCGTGCGGTTTCTTGGCACCACTGCCCACCCCACGCATGCCTGGGTGACACAGGCAGTCCGCAACCTGCTCATGGACCTGGAGGACACAGGCAGCTCGCGCCTGTCAGGTTCCTCATCCGTGACCGTGACGGCAAGTACCCCGCGTTGATCGACGAGATCCTGGCTGATGCGGGGATCACTGCCGTGTTAACCGGTGTGCGGATGCCGCGCATGAACTCGATCATGGAACGCTGGGTGAAGACGCTGCGCACCGAACTGCTGGACCGCATGCTGATCTGGAACGAGAACCACCTCCGGCACGCACTGGGCGAGTACGAACGGCACTGCAACCTGCACCGAACCCACCGATCACTCGAGGCCGCGGCACCCCTGCGTGCCCGGTTCCAGCCCCTTGAACCCGACCTGATCAAAGGCCTCACGGTACTTCGGCGGGATCGCCTCGGCGGAATTATCCACGAATACCAACATGTATCTTGACCTGCACGGACGTAGTTTTCGGCACGCACAACGCCGCAAAGGAGATCACACGTGGGCGCGCACGACGCCATACGCGGGTTCGAGTACCAGTTTCTCTGGACCCTGGAGTATGGGCTGTCGGCATTGTTCGTCGAAAATCCGGCATCCACGGCGATTCAGGTTGAGGGTGTTCTGACTACCAGGCTGCAGGCCGATCAGGACATCGTGGACTTCGGGGTGCGGTGCGGCGAGCGGATCACGACGGTCGCGCAGATCAAGAGCGGTGGCGCGACCTCGGCGTTCACTGCGTCGAACCTCCTGTCGATCGCGGTCCGCCTGCTGACCCATTCCGCCGAGCATTACTTGGTGGTGACCAACCGCTCGGCCGGGGACAACCTCTCCGAGTTGCTGGCCTTGTTGCGCGATGAACGCCCTGACCTGCGCGAACGGGTACTCGCCTTGGCCGGCCGGTGGAAGGTGGCGACCGAGCTGGCGGCGCAGGAGCCAGAGTTTTGGCAACGACTTGTCCGCATGGAGGTCGTGCTGGACCCGCGCGATATCGAGCAGGTGCGTGTCGATGTGCAGGAACGCGTACGCGCAGCCCGACACCGGGTGGCGCCGTCGACCGTGGGATGGGACGCGGCGGGCCTGTTGACCGGCTACCTCGTGTGGGAGGTGATGGGCAGGGCAGCGGGTCCTGCGGTGGCCGAACTGCCCATGAGCGCTCTGGTGCGCATCCTGGGGATCAGCGTTGAGGCGCTTACCGCATTAATCCGCGAGCGAGACTGGGCGATCCCGGTGACCCCGGCACCCCGGAACGGGGACATCGCCCGGCCGGAGTTGCTGGCGGACCTGCGACAGCAACTGCCTTTCCCCGTGCATCCCAATGCGGCGCCCGTGTGCCTCATTGCGGGTCTGTCAGGGACCGGCAAGAGCAGCTTGGCCGTGGCCTGGGCCGACGACAACGCGTACAGCTACGAATTGGTCATGTTTGTCGACGCGACGTCACCGTCCCAACTGGCGGCGTCGTTCAGTGAAGTCGCGGACTGGTTCCGGGCTCACGACCTGATCGACAACGACGACACCGACCTCTTGTTGCGCCAGCGGATCTTCGGCGTACTGGCGCGCAGCGCACGCCCCTGGCTTCTGGTGTTCGACAACTGCGCGGATCAAGCCGTGGTGCGCGACTGGATTCCGCCGCGCGGATACGGGCATACGCTGGTCACGACCACCGATCAGACACCGCTGGCGGGCCCGTCCACCGCGAAGATCGAGGTTGCCGGGATGACCGGTGGTGAGGCCGTCGAACTGCTGGTCCGGCGCGTGCTGGACGGGCGCACCCCAGATCCGCAGGAGCTGCAGGCACTAGAGGAGCTTGCGGATCTTCTGCATCGCTGGCCGCTGGCTCTGGAACTGGCGGCGGCGTACTTGGTGAGCACGGTACTGGAGTACCAGGGCGACCTTGCCCGTGCGATCGCCGGATTTGGAAGCTTGCTCCAACGCGCCATGGATGACGCTCCCTCGGTGCCGCATGGTTATCCGCACACGGTGGTCGGCGCCGTCACCGCCACCTGGCAGCGAATAACGAGCCGGGCAGAACCCTCTGCTGTGCTCGCGGCAGACGCTCTGCGCGGCGCCGCCTTTGTTGCGTCGCGACAGATCCCCGTACACCTGCTGCTGGCGTCGGCCAGCCCCGAAGTCCACATGGCGTTTCCTCACTACGCCGAGTCTGATCCGCCGATCGGTGAAGTCCTTCGTGCTATGAAGCGCGACTCGTTGGCGGTGATGGACGAGCACTTCCCGATGCCTGCGGAGGCCGCCCACGAGCTATCCGGGCTTTCGGATGCATCGATCGCGATGAATGAAATCGTACAGTTCATAGTCCGAGGGCTGGTCGACCGCGAGGAGAATACCAGTTTCACGGTGTTCAAATTGGCTTTCTGTGCGCAAGCGTGGCTGCAAATATTCGCCTCGCGCCACGAGATGGGTACAGCCGCAGCCATGGTTGCCCACGCCATCACCCTTTCCGAGCGCACCATCGAACTGGCAGTCTTCAACCAGGCCGTGTCGTTGTTGTGGGGCAACACGGCGGGCATCCTCGGGTACTTGGAGGAATGGCAGACTGCCAAGCGGTATCTTGCCGCCGAACTCGACTACCTCGACAGTCAGTCCGACGATCATTCACTCGGTCTCCGCGTCCAAACGCTTGTCTCCTACGCTCACGCGCTGTACGAACTCAGCGATCATCCCCGCGACAACGTGGAGCACATCGTTCCGCTGTTGGAGCAGTTCGTGACCCAGGTACCCCAAGTAGTTGGCCTGGATCAGGAAACGGCGGCCCTGACGATCCGCATCGCTGGCGCCACGGTCATGAACCTGCTGATGCACGGCGCCGAGCATCCGAGACTGACCGCGTTGGACTCGGCGCTGCGTGATTTCCGCCGGCTCGTTCCTGCCACCGGCGGAGACGACTGGTTCGAGAACCTTACCGGGCTCACTCTGCTGATCAGGACCGGTCGTACCGCGGAGGCCCGCGCGCGGGGCGAGGCGATGCTGAAGCGCATGCATCCTGCGCAGGTGGAGTATCCACAGGTCTTGCGCTTCGTGGCAGAGGCGTGTGTCCATCTAGGCGATTGGGACGCAGCGAAGGCGATCGTGGAGGAATTCGAACAGGACATTCAGTCCGGCGCACTCCGCCGATTCGACACGTCGACGCTGTTGCGGAACTTGAGCACAGGCTGTGTGGAAGGCTTGCTCAACCAGGACAAGGCCGCCTTCGAGTTGCTCGCGTCGGTGGACCGGATGGCGACGGTGGCACTGGATAAGGGTGTCAAGCTTCAGGCCGGAGATCGAGACGTCATCATGGTATTTCGAGCGCTGAGCTGCTATCTCAACGGAGACAAGTTGAAATGTTGCAGTCTGCTCGGCCAGGCTGTGCCGGCGGAGATCGAGGCCGTGGATCGAACTGGTTCCGTCAACGTCATGCGCCGGCTACTGCTCAATGGATGCGCCGACCGCCATGACCCATCCTTCGGAACATTATTCGAACTGCCGAGCGAAAGCAGCGAAGGCACGCTCGGTAGACGTCGGGGTGTCGCCACTCCGGATACGGTGCTGGCTCCCAATGAGAATGCGATTCGCAATTCATTGATAAATATAGGTGCTGACTCGGCACCCGCACGTGCCGTGGGCGCGGCGCAGGTTACCCGTGCCGCGGGACAGGCCCCGCGTGATGCGCTGGAAGTCGCGGTCGAGACGGCGTTGGCGTTGCGTGCGATGGGACTGTCGGCGGACATCGCCGAATTCTTCCTGTTCGTCTTTCTCGATGACGGCACCCTCGCGTTCGATGAGCCGATGAAGATGGCCGCGGCAGATCCCCGCAAGGTGTGCGCCTACCGCGGTCCGCATCAGGTTGCCTGGCTGCGGTCACCGGGACAGCTGGTGGACCCGGTAGTTCCTCAGCTTCCGGCAGTTCGCACCATTGCGACAGACCACGAAATGCATCGGCACCCTGTGGTGGTCCCGATCGGCACCGACATGGACGTCCCCATCCTCCGCCTAGGTGGGCTGGCCATTGCTTACCACACCCTGGGCGCATACGGCCTCGATGGCGTGGCGAAGACCCTCCCGTCCGACCGACTGCGGGCTTGCGAAGCGAATGCGATCTTCGTGGCCTACCAGGCATTAATACTGCTATCCACCACCGGTTCAGACTTCATCGTCCAGGCAGAGGAAACGCATCCTGCTCTCGCCGGTCTCATTCTGCGGCCTGAGCGACTCCTTGCCGCGCAACACGGCGGATGGCGATGACAATGGCCGACACGTAGCGCGGATGACGTTGGGACTGCACCCGCCTCAGCCTGATGTCGCAGCTTGGCCTGGACGGTGGGGAAGTTCCTCGTCGGCGGACGTTGCTGACGAACGCAGAACCTGGAGCCCAGGTGCTCTACACGCGAGAATCGGCGGACGGTCGACTTGCGTCAAGGTTGTACGTGCCGAGAAATGCATCCGTGCGGGTCAAGAGCTGTCGGTAGATGGCCGCTGGTGGTCCGGCGTGATCGCGTCTCGTGCTGGTGTGCTCCGTCTGTCTCGCCGTGGTCCGCGTGTTCGCTGTGTTGCGGCTGCTGTCGATGACCGACCGCGAGAGGGACGTCGAGATCTTCGCCCTGCGCCGTCAACTGACCATCTTGCAGCGACAGTTCGGTGGCCAGCGCCAGCGACTTCGGCCCGAGGACAGGATGTTCCTCTTGATGTTGCTGGTGCCGCTGTCGCGCGCGGTGTTGCGTCGGCTCCGGCTTGTGGCCAGCTCGGACACGGTGCTGCGGTGGCATCGCGACTTGGTGAAGCATCGTCACTCCCGCTCGAGTGTGAATCGAGGGCCTGAGCGTCCGCGTACTCTCGCCTCGATCCGTCGCCTCGTCCTCCGTCTGGCGGTCGAGAATCCCGTCTGGGGCTACCGGCGTATCCACGGCGAACTCGCCCTGCTCGGTATCAAGGTCGCGCCGTCGATTCGTGTGGGAGATCCTCAAGGCCCATGGAGTCGGCTCGGCGCCGCAACGGATGAGAGTCAGGCGGGCTGATTTCCTGCGCTCCCAGGCGGAGGCGATCCTGGCGATGGATTTCATTGAGACCGTCACCCTGGCTGGGCAGCGGCAGTACATCCTCGCTGCCGTCCACCATGCTGGCCGGCGGGTCCGCGTTCTCGGTGCCACCGCGCACCCCGCACATGCCTGGGTGACGCAGGCTGTTCGCAATTTGTTGATGGGCCTGACAGATGCCGGGCACGTTGCGCAGGTGAGGTTCCTCATCCGCGACCGCGTCGCGAAGTACCCCGAGTTGATCGATGAGATTCTCCGTGGCGCCAGGCTCGCCACTGTGCTGACCGGTGTTCGGATGCCTCGCATGAACGCGATCATGGAACGCTGGGTGAAGACGCTGCGGGCCGAACTGCTGGACCGTACGTTGATCTGGAACGAGGCTCACCTCCGGCATGCGCTTCGTGAGTACGAGCAGCACTGCAACCTGCATCGAACCCACCGATCGCTGGCCGCCGCGGCACCCATGCGAGCCCGACCTCAGGCACTGGAACCCGAGCGGATCGAACCCCTCGTGATACGCCGACAGGACCGCCTCGGCGGAGTCTTCCATGAGTACAGACAGGTCGCTTGACCTCCATGGACGTGGTTTTCGGCACGCACAGGGACGCGGGGTCGTCTGGCGACGGTGCCATCGAGACGATCTGGAGTAGTTCGCCGTTCGCTGCGAGGACACCGGCGTGCGACGTTCGGCAGCGGTGTCCGTTGGTTCTTCTCTGTGCTGTTTCCGCCGTGCCACCCGGCCGACCGCCGATCGCGTCCTGGAGGGGAACCGACTAGCGCTCAGGCTGCCAACCGTCCCGGCTGCGCGGATGGTTCAGTTGCTGGCAGTTGCTTGAGTCATGTACCGTCCGTTGCGGCGTCTGGTGTGGGCGTGAGGCAGGACCCGTCTCCCGGCAGTTGACGGATGTTCTCCGCAGAGTCAAGGAACTCACTGCACTTGTGGTTGTCCATGACTGTCGGTTGACGCGCGTGTGTGCGTCCTTCTCATGCCGTGCCGGGGGCAGGAGCGAGGACAATCGTGCGGACTGACAGCGGGTTCATCCGTAGCCTGGCCGCCCTTCGGAGGGGTTGCACCGGCGAGTGCGACACTGAGGTCAAGAGGCTAGCCCGCACCGCGATGGAGACCGTGGTCGGCGACGACCGCACGGCGCTCATCGCCGCCTTGACGGCACGCCCGAATCCGGCAGGCCCTTATCGGGACGGGCCGGTGCGCGTACCGGAGCGGGTTCGCCATGCGGTGTTGCCTGATGCGGGCGGCCTTGCTCAGCAGCTGTTGGAAGCACGCATCCTCCAGGCGATCCCGGGCACCGTTGACAGTCTGCGTTGGCGGCCTCCGGGCAGCCTCTTCCGTCCCGCCCAAGCGGTCATCTCGGTACGCCCAGGGCCTGACCAGCTTGTTCTGCAGCTGAGCACGTTCGCGTTGGGGCCGCTGTTGTCTCAACTGCTGCCCTACGACGTCGAGGACACGGTGAGCGGAGTCGCCGGACTGCGTCACCGACATGTCGGGGCTGATGTGGAGCTGTACATCGTGGAAGGCGATCCGTGCGCTCGGGTCAGGCTCGCCGGCATCACTCGCAGGAAGTGGTTCGCCGCGGTCGGTTTGGCCAGTGTGCTCCGTGGTTTGGCACCGGACGCGCGCTGGCTGGGGGACACCCATCCCGACACCCTCAGCGCAGTCGAACGCGACTATCTCCAAGACGCTCTGCTTCCCGTGCGGAAGTTCGCGCGGGTGGGCAGCGCGCTCCTGCGGCGCTGGCACCTGTTCGTGCCGGCGCGGTCGGTGAGTCTGTGGTGGGGACACGACACGTGGTGGTTGGAGTGGACGGAGGAGCCCTTGCGGCGGGACATCGCTGCGATGCTGACGAACCCCATCGTGGGGTTGAGCGCCGAGCTCCACGTGAGCCGGGTCGGTGAAGAGTCCGTGACGATCCTCCGCGCGGAGCCAGCGGCCGACCCCCAGGACGGTGAGCCTCGCGCGGTGGTCCTTCGGCATACGGATGCGCCCACGCACGAGGGCGAGCTGCATTTCCGGTCGGGCACCTTGGACGCGGTGCGTCGTGCTTGGGAACTGTGGTCGAGGGACACGGGGACGCCGCTGAACCCGCAGCCCTCGCCGAAGTCGTCGGCCGGGCAGCTCCGAGCCAGCTTCACGGGGGAACACGTATCGGCCGCGACCGCCGGGGTCGGCCCGGACGACAGCAGCGGCCTGGACCACTGCTCGCCGGCGCAACGCGAGCTGCGGTTCCTGCTCGCCTTATATACGTTCAACGCCGGACCGCTGGGGGCCGAGGCCATTGACCGCGACATCGGCAGCATCATCGCCTACACCGTGGTCGTTTCTCCCCGCCACGACGAGCTAGTCCTGTTTACCGATGCACCCGACAACGTGACCGGCCTGTTTGTCGGCGATCACGGGGATGGTGCCGGCTTTCCCGGCATGCGCCTGGAGGAGCGCCCCAACAGCGGAACGTTCTGCCTGCTGCATCTGCCGACGGGCGCACGAATGACGATCACCAGCCGCGATGAAGCGGCTCGCTACCACCGGACCGGCCGTCCGCGACTGGATTGCTGGGTCTCCGCCGAGCAGCCTGTGGTCGACCAGGAGAGAGCCGCCCTGTCGATCATTCCTTCGGCTACGCCGGCGATGATGACGCTGATCGGTGGGCTGTTCACTCGGATCACTGCCGAGGATGTGGATCGGCGTTGGTCACTGGGCATGTGGTGGCGGGATCCGTTGTACCGGGAGCCTGCGTTGCCGCTGCCCCGGGGCGAGCGGTCGCGCAGGCTGTGGGGCGCATTGGATCAGTGGGAGTTGACCTGGGAAGGGAATCCGTTCGCCGCGGACGTGGTGGCCTCACTGTCGGATCCATTCGTCGGGATCGCCGGCGTCGCGTTTTCGGGCGAGGACCCCGACTACCGCGTCTGTCTCGATGAGGCCGCCCTGCGCGTGCACGGACGGGGATAGCCGATGCCGGGATATTCGCGACGCCGTCTCTGCCTGACCGCACATGACCACCGTTCCGACGAGGCGGGCGGTCGCCATGGCTGATGTACGGCGAGTACTGGTCACATCCGGTAGGCGAGCGGCGACAACAGTTGCTGCAGTGTCTTCGCTCGGAGGCGCCGCGGTGGCGGGCACCGCATGGTGGGCGCTCACGATTCTCGCCGTTGTCGCGGTCGTGGCGATCGCATCAGCGTGCGTCCTTCGGTGGCGGGAGGTTGCCGCTCGGGAGTCGATCGACAGGGAGCTGTGTCGGGCCAGCCCGGGGCTGGTTCGGGCATGGGCGCAGCTGGAGCGGGCTCGATCTGCACCGCCTGGCCGTGCACCGGACGGGTCTGGAGGAGATCACCGTGCCTGACTTCTGGCCCGCGCCCGCACCGCATGGAGTCTCGCCGATGTGGCTCGCGGCCTCGTTGCAGTCGGAACCGCGGCGCGCCGACGATCAGGCGGTCTGCGTCACGGCAACGATCCTGCCAGCCTTGGCAAGGCGGGCGTGCACGTCCGTCGAGCGCTCCCGCCGTTGAGATGTTGCCCGCAGACGCAGTGCGAGCCAGTCGCGCATTTTGGGCTAAACGGTCGTGACGTGTCCGGGCTTTCTTCCGCCGTGTCGGGCACGCGCGCGCCCGGTCCAGACCGTGCGGAGTTCGTCGTTGACCGTCACATTTCTTGTAGACGGTTCCCGGGCAACACGTGTCGCGTCAATGTCCGTCACAACCGTTCAGTGCTGCGCCGTCGCTGCCGGCGGGTCGTGTGGTGGCGAGTCTCCTCCGCGAGGATGCGCTCCGGCGCCGGACTTGCACAAGGAGGTCAGCCCGTGGTCTCGCTGAGTAATCCGCAACTACGTTCAGCCTCCCCAAATGTAACGCTTCCCGGTTGGCCACCGCCTGGCGTCGAGGACCGTTGAGTCCTGCTGTAGCAGTGACCGGGCGACGGGCGATAGAGAAGCATTGCGGCAAGCTGGCGGGTTCGTGCCAGGGCCCGATCGGAGCGGGGTGATGCCTGGCTATGCGTCGGTGGTGGCGAGTGTGCCTGATATCGGCTGGCGGAGCCGCACTGGTGGCCGTGGCTGTGCGGCTCGGATGGTTGTCGTGGCTACTCCAGGATAAGAGTCCGGTACGGAACGTACTGGAGGGCTTGAGCTGGGTCGTTGCTGTCCTCATTGGGCTGCTGCCTGGCGTGGTCACGGTTGCGCGGTGGATCTTGTCACGGACGAACACTGCATCCGATGCAGTGCCGCCCGAGCCAGACCACCAAGCGAAACTGGTGAGGAAGAGCTCGTCAGCAGAGGGACGTGGGGTGGTCATTGAGGGCGGTGTCCGAGGTTCCGGGCCTGGCATTGTGATCGGGGCTGTTACCGGCGACGGGCTCGCAGTCACACGGGCGCGGCCCGAACCGGCGGAGCCGCCGGGCCCTTCCGAACCGGTGCAGGTCCAGGGCAACTTGCGCCGGGAGAGCCGTCCGCCCTCGTCGAACCACCCTCCTCTGGAGCGGTGACGATCGCTGGGAGCGTGAGCTCGGCAGGTCCGGGAACCGCTATCGGCGCGGCTAACTCGGTATCGATTTATGAGGGCACTGCCGTCCCAACGATCTCCGACGAATGGCTGGAAATGCGTGCGCAAGAGTCGATACGGCTCCTGGAGCCGCGCTACCACCCCGCGCTCCGTGTCGATGTTCCGTTGGCTCGCGTTATGGCCGGGTTCGCGCGAGATGAGTCCGCGTTGTCTGCGTTCCGGAAGCACTTGCGGCGAGCCCAAGCGGAACTGGACGCGGGCCCGGTCGTGGCCATCCAAACTGGCCGAGTCCGTGCCGCGGCCGCGAACCTTGTTGGTCTGCGTCTAGCCGTAGACGCCACGCAGGGAACCGCAGCCCTGCCGCTCTCCGCGTGGCAGGAACGGTGCGACGAGATTCTGACGGCGGTCGAGGAGATGTCCGCCGAACTGTCCCTGTCTGCCCATTACGACGAGGCAGGCAAGGTGCAAGATGCGCTTGACGAGTGTTGCTCACACCTCCAGGAAGCCAGCGAGTGGCTTGACGGGGACGTGCCCGGGATCTGGAACAACTCACTTCTGGTCATCAGCGGGGAAGCGGGGCGGGGCAAGAGCCACCTGCTGGCCGACACCCTGACGACCGCATTGGAGCGGAACCAGCCGGCCGTCTTGCTGCTCGGTCACACCTTCCTCACCGCGGGCGAGCCGTGGGGACAGGCGCTGGCCATGCTGGACTGGCCAGGCACGTCCGAGGAGTTCCTCGGTGCCCTCAATGAGCGGGCGAAAGCCTGCGGGCGTCGTGCCTTGCTGATGGTCGACGCGCTCAACGAGGGCGAGGGCAGGCTGATTTGGCCTGCGCACCTGACCGGATTCCTGGAAAGGGCAAGACGATTCGACTCCGTCGCTGTCGCCGTGAGCGTGCGAACCGTCGCGATGGACGTGTGTGTTCCCAAGCCCGTCCGGCAACGCGCCTGTCTGGTGAGCCACGAGGGGTTTGCCGGCGTGGAGTATGACGCCGTGAACGCGTTTTTCCGCCACTACAGCCTCGTCCGGCCCGCGAATCCGTTGCTGCTGCCGGAATTCCGAGAGCCGCTGTTTCTCGACGTGTATTGCCGCACTGCGCAACTGCGCCCGGGCCTGCTCGCCCGCGCGGCACCGAGTCTGACCGGCGTATTTGGCGAGTACTTCGGGGCGATGGATCAACTCGTGCGGGCGCGGCTCGACACGGATCCGTTCGAGCCGATCGTCCTCAAAGCCGGTACAGCGCTTGCCGATGCCATGCACCGTGCGGAGAGACGGTGGTTGAGCAGGGACGAGGCCAAACAGGTCACACAGCGGGTGCTGCCGACCGAAGGAGGCTATTCAGGGTCGTTGTTCGCGGCGCTGGTCAGCGAGCGGATCCTCATCGAGGACCTCGTCGTTGGCCCGGACTCGTCTCGCGGACTGGTTCCGGTCGTGCGATTCGCTTACGAGCGTCTCGCCGATCACCTGATTGCCCAAACACTGATGGACGGAGCTCGACGACCTGGCGGCTACGACGCGGCACAGCTTGGCCGCATCGTGTCGTCGATGGGACCGGGTGAGAGCACGATCGACGCGCTTGCGCTGCTCCTCCCAGAGCAAGCGGGCCTCGAGCTGACGGAGGTTGCCGAGTTTGCATCGCCCCAGCTTCGATCGACCTGGCAAGGCAGAGTGATCCAGTCGCTGCTGCTTCGTGATCACGCCGCAGTCACCGATCAAGCCATGGACCTGTTGGAAAAGGCCCTGTTCGGCACTGACCGGAATGCTGCGCGCCGCGCCGCCCGGGTCGCCATCGCGTTGGCATGCAACCCGGGCCACCGCCTCGATTACAACTGGCTCAATTCAACGCTGACCGCTCGGCCGATGTACCGGCGCGACATGACCTGGACTGCCGCCATAACGACCGGCCCGAGGACCCGCACCAACGCTTTCAACGAACTTTTGCGCTGGGTCGAAGCGCAAGACCTGCAAACACTGACCCGTCTTTCACCGGAGTACGCGCTCGCTGCGGCCACGACGCTGATGTGGGCGTTTCCCAGCTCGGATCGGTTCCTGCGCGACCGGGCGACTCGGCGTCTGATCAGGTTGTCCGCCGCCCACCCCGACGTGCTGATCTCCCTGCTGCAGGACGCGATCGAGGTCGACGACCTGTACGTGCTGGAACGAGTCTGTGCAGTCGCGTACGGCGTCGCCCTGCGCGGGCTGTCTGACGCCTGCCTGCGTCGTATCGGAACCGTGCTGCTCGACCTGATTTTCAGGCACGGCGAACCGCCGCCCCATATTCTCTTGCGCGACTTCGCCCGAAGCGCTGTCAGGCTTGCACACCAACGCGGGTTGGTCTCGGACGAGCAGTGGGATCTCGCAGCCGGCCCGTGGGCCAGCCCCTGGCCTGGCCGTGACGTGCCATCCGTTGTCGAACTGGAGGCGAACTACCCCTTATTCGCCGGAGACGAGCCGGGCCGCAGCGGGTCGCAATGGGCCGCGATACACCTCAGTGCCATGAACGACGGCGACTTTGCACGCTACATCGTCGGCACCGATCACCCGGACAATTTCCCGTTCACCAGGCGTCCTCTCCGCGCGCAAGGCGAGTTCGCATCCACCGCATCGGAGCGCGCGCAGCCGACAGTAACCTCTCAGCCGCCGAACACGATCGTGCAACCCGTTGGCACCGTGCCGGACACCAGCCCGCGTCACAACCAGTCGGCCGAACTCGCCGCAGACGACGAGTCTCACAACTCGGAGGGAATGTCCGACAGGGACAATCCGTTCGACACTGAACTCGTGAGCCGGTTTGTCTTCACCGGCGTAGTCCAACGTGGATGGACGCCCGAGCGATTTCGCGACATCGACAAGGAATCCGACTATGCCGGACGCTCCGCTCATAAACGCGAACGCATAGGCAAGAAATATCAATGGCAGGCGTGGCATGAGGCACTGGCCAGGCTGGCCGACACCTACGAACTGCGCCGAGACTCGCAACGACAGCCGGTTTTCACCACCAGCGCTGAGATCCCGTTCGTCCGAGACTTCGACCCGTCACACCTGCTGACCGGAAACCCAGACGACCCTGGGGATCCATTCAGAGACGAGCAGAGCACCGCCTGGTGGCTGCCGCTGCCGGAACCATCTGCACCGGACTTGTCGACCTTCCACAGCCAGTCGTCGTGGGCCTGCGATCAGACAGGATTCCTGGAGACGGAAGATCTCGTCGTGCTGCCTGGCCACCTCGTCGTCGGTACCGTCGCGGGAACAACCCTCGCCGTGCCTGACTCTTTCGACTGGGTCCTGTTGCAGGGAACCGTCGCCTGGTACTGGGATCCCTATGGTCGCACAAATGGAATATCTTCCGGGCTGTGGGCCGACCACGGCGTGGTTTGTCGCAGCGTCCTGCTCCGGGAACAGGACGTGGCTAAGGCGCTCGAAACCCCGCCCATGCGATATCAGCCTCATGCCTACAGTCAGGAGTTCATTGACGGTCCGTTCCTCGGCGAATTTCCGCGCCAACCGGCCTTTGCGGACGTTCTTGCTGACCGCGATGATCGCGCCGTCTGGACCGCTGACACCGGCTTAAACGCATCAGTTCTGCTGGCGGCCGATCGCTATGTCTGGGAAGGCTCCACCTACGACTGCTCCTTGCACCACACCGTTTCCGTGACGCTTCCCAGCGCCCCGCTCCTCGACATCGTGGCCCCGCAGGCACGGGCATGCGACGGTGCCGTCTATGACCTCGACGGCCAGGTGATCGCTTTCGCTCCCGACGTCTACGAACCCGGAGGCGCGTCCCTGCTGATCCGTGCCGACGTCCTCCACTCCGGCTTGCTGTCATCCGGACTTGCGCTGGGGCGACTTGTCTTCCAAGAACGCCGATCCGGCAGGTCGCGCCAACACGACCCGTATCCCGGCATGACCACCAGGACGAGTCTGCACATTCACTCACCTACATCCGGTGGCTGGACTACAGCAGGCTCCAGCCACCACAACGAGATCGTCCAGGCCCGCCCGCCAAGAAACACCGGGGACGGCGAAGATCAGGCTGGAAACGGCAAGTAAGAGTACGCTGGTAATGGAGGTTTTCCGGCCGGGACCAAGCGTCTCTTGCTGGTGGTCGTCGGTTCGGATGTCTCGCAGATCTTGGACGCGATCGCCGCGATCGGGCAGAACGACGAAGCCAAGCGGGTCCTTGGATGGATGACGAAACAAGACTCGGCCCAGTGCGCCGAGGCGTTGCAGGAGGCGGAGCCGGAGGTTTCGTCGCAGATCGTTGTCGCCGCGGTGCTGGCGCGGCTGCGGGGCTTCATCGCCGAAGCCGGTGCCGAGCTGGATAGCGCTGACGAGAAGCGCTGGCAGGAGATCATCGAGCGCAACGTGTGGGTGATCGGCCAGATCTTCTCGCATCCGCTGGTTCTGGTGAACCGCGAGGCTTACTTGGGCGGTAAGTCGATCCGCAACACCGGCGGCAACACCGCGGATTCCTGCTGCGCAACCAGATGACCAGCGAGGCGCTGATCGTCGAGATGGAGACGCCTGCGACGAACTGGTGCAAAAAGCGAAGCTGCTGCTAGGCCTGTTCGAGGGAGCACAGTGACGAGCGTTCCGCCTGTTTGGCTCGGCTGGAGCTGTAACCAGCCGTGCTGGTCTTCCAACCTAGAGGTGACGTGCAGTCACAGGCGTCTTAGGACGCTTGTGGGGTTCCAGAAGTCGGTTCACGCGCCCGACTTGCGGAAACAGGCACGTGGCGGGCAGGGCGTGATCGCCAGTCGTGACGTTGCGTTTGCTGTATCTGATCTTCCTCCGGCTGGTGGGTCTGCTGGTGTTGCTCGGTCGCTCGTCGGCGTCGAAGGACGTCGAGTTGCTGGTGCTTCGCCACGAGGTGGCCGTGCTGCGCAGAGGCAACCCGAAGCCTCGCCTGGACTGGGCCGACCGGGCGGTGATTGCTGCGTTGGTCCGCCTACTGCCCACAGGATTGCGGCTGCGCCGGTTGGTCACTCCGCCCACGATCGTGCGCTGGCACCGGCGTCTGGTCGCCGGGAAGTGGACGTATCCACACCGAGTCGGCCGTCCGCCTGTCGACGTGGCGCTCGCCGAGTTGATCGAACGGACGGCCACTGAGAACCGGCACTGGGGTTACGAGAGGATTCACGGTGAGCTGCTCAAGCTTGGTCGCCGGGTCGGTTGTTCGACGATCCGGCGGGTCTTGAAGCGGGCGCGGATACCTCCCGCGCCGGACCGGCAGAACGACACAACCTGGCGGCAGTTTCTGCGCACGCAGGCATCGACGATGCTGGCCCGCGACTTCCTCCACGTCGACTGCGCGCTCGCCCTGAAGCGGATCTACGTGTTGTTCGTGGTAGAGGTCGGCAGCCGTTGCGTCCACGTTCTCGGCACGGCCACCCACCCGGACGGCGGGTGGACCACGCA